>NZ_DAOMPX010000012.1:0-75008 GCF_035445025.1 Citricoccus sp.
GGACGGGCGCCTCACCCTGCCACTTGACAGACGTCCACTACATATCAGTCGAGCTGCATGATCAGCTCGGTCACCACCTCGGAGCGGGCGTTGGAGAACGTCTTGTCCTCGCCCACCACCGCGAAGCCACGGCGGGCGAGGATCTTCTGGGGCCCGACGTTGTCCGCGGGGACGTGGGCGCGGATGGGACGGTCCGTGAAGGAGGCGAGGAACGCGTCCACGGCCGAGGTGGTGATGCCCTGACCCCAGTACTCGCGGGCGGTCCAGAAGGAGAGCTCGGGAACGGAGCGGATGCCGGACACGATCAGGGCGCCGGCCACCGCGCCGTCCTGCTCGATGGTCCAGACCTGGGTGTCCGCGTCGTTGAGCAGTCCCGACCAGTGGTAGTCGAAGACGCCCCGGTCCTGCGGGTTGCGCGGGGCGAAGGCGGCCATCTGGTTGGCCTCGGGATCCTGCTGGTGCTCGAAGAAGCGGTCCAGGTCCTCGGATCGGACTTCACGAAGTTGCACGGGACAGTGACCTCCTCGTCACGGGTAGCCGCCGGATCCGGCGCGGGCTCGGACCCACTGTACGCGCAATCGGGGCCGGATCCGTGCGTGGTGGCGATCGAACGGGCCCCGGGTCTCGACAGCCCGCGGTACCGGTGACTACGATCTCCATCAGATTCGGTTACTAACCATTCACCGAAACCCAGTCGCCAGGAAGGCCACCGTCATGACCACTGCCCCCCAGTCCACCCGAGGCGCCGTCGCCGGGCCGGAACTCGACGAGGACTACCGCGACCTCGTGGCCATGGTCCGGGAGTTCGCCAACGAGGTCGTCGCCCCGGTGTCCGCCGAGCTCGACGCCCGGCACGAGTTCCCGTACGACATCGTGCGCCAGATGGGCGAGCTGGGCCTGTTCGGGTTGCCGTTCCCGGAGGAGTACGGCGGCATGGGCGGGGACTACTTCGCCCTGGCCCTGGCCCTGGAGGAGCTGGGCCGGGTCAACCAGTCGGTCGCGATCACCCTGGAGGCCGGGGTGTCCCTGGGGGCCATGCCGGTCTACCGGTTCGGCACCGAGGACCAGCGGCAGCAGTGGCTGCCGGAACTGGTCACGGCCCGGCGCCTGGCCGGATTCGGCCTGACCGAGCCGAACGGCGGCTCGGACGCCGGCGGGACGCAGACCACGGCCAGCCTGGCCGACGGCACCTGGACCGTCAACGGCGCCAAGGAGTTCATCACGAACTCCGGGACCGACATCACCAGCCTGGTCACCGTCACGGCGGTCACCGGGACCACCGCGGGCCGGGACGGGAAGCCGGGCAAGGAGATCTCGACCATCCTCGTGCCCTCCGGGACGCCCGGCTTCACGGTCGGCCAGGCCTATGACAAGGCCGGCTGGAACTCCTCGGACACCCATCCCCTGTTCTTCGACGACGTGCGGGTGCCCGAGGCCAACCTCCTGGGGGAGCGGGGGCGCGGTTACGCCAACTTCCTGTCCATCCTCGACGAGGGGCGCATCGCGATCGCCGCCCTGGCCACGGGGGCCGCCCAGGGCTGCGTGGACGAGTGCGTGGCCTACGCGAACACCCGCCTGGCCTTCGGGCAGCCGATCGGCAGGAACCAGGCCGTCTCCTTCAAGATCGCCCGGATGCAGGCGCGCGCCCACACCGCCCGGCTGGCGTACTACGAGGCGGCGGCCAAGATGCTGGCCGGCAAGCCGTTCAAGACCGAGGCCGCCATCGCCAAGCTGGTCGCCGGCGAGGCCGCCATGGACAACGCCCGGGACGCCACCCAGGTGTTCGGCGGCTACGGGTTCATGAATGAGTCGCTGGTGACCCGCCACTACCGCGACTCCAAGATCCTGGAGATCGGCGAGGGCACCACCGAGGTGCAGCTGATGCTGATCGCCCGTTCGCTGGGGCTCTGATCGACCAACCCTGTGATGGACTTCACTTTCTGTCTAGGATAACCACGTCATAACTCTCACAGGCATCCTCGTGATGCCGTCCTGACAAGGGGGCTTCGTGTCTTCAACACCACACCCCGACCTGGCTGACAACGGTCACGTCGACTTCCGGGCCGTACAGTCCACACCGCAATTCCAGGAGCTGCGCCGCACCCACCGGAGCTTCGTCTTCCCGTGGACCGTGGTGTTCCTGGTCTGGTACTTCCTCTACGTCATCCTCGCGGCGTACTTCCCCGAGTTCATGGCGATCAAGGTGCTCGGCAACATCAACCTCGGCATCGTCATCGGGCTGCTGCAGTTCGTCTCCACCTTCGTGATCACCGGCCTGTACGTGTCCTTCGCGAACCGCAGGCTGGACCCGAAGGCCACCGCCATCCGCGAGGAACTCGAGGCTCTCGATCCCTCCATCGCCAACCAGAGCCTCGCTGAGGGAGGAAACAAGTGAACATCGCCCCCGTCCTCACCACCGCCGCCGAGGGGACCAACGTCGGCGAGCCCTGGCTCAACATCCTGATCTTCGGCATCTTCGTCGCCATCACCCTGGTCATCGTGCTCAGGGCCTCGAAGAACACCAAGACCGCAGCCGACTACTACGCCGGCGGCCGCTCCTTCACGGGCACCCAGAACGGCACCGCCATCGCCGGCGACTACCTGTCGGCGGCCTCGTTCCTCGGCATCGTGGGCGCGATCGCGATCAACGGTTACGACGGCTTCCTGTACTCGATCGGCTTCCTCGTCGCCTGGCTCGTCGCCCTGCTCCTGGTGGCCGAGCTGCTGCGCAACACCGGCAAGTTCACGATGGCGGACGTGCTGTCCTTCCGACTGCAGCAGAAGCCCGTGCGCATCGCCGCTGCGCTGAGCACCCTGATGGTCTGCGTGTTCTACCTGCTGGCGCAGATGGCCGGTGCGGGCGCCCTGGTGTCCCTGCTGCTGGGCATCGACGACCGGCTCGGGCAGTCCCTCGTCATCGCCATCGTCGGGGCGCTGATGATCCTCTACGTGCTGGTCGGCGGCATGAAGGGCACCACCTGGGTGCAGATCATCAAGGCCTGCCTGCTGATCGCCGGCGCCTTCATCATGACCGTCTGGGTGCTGGCCCTGTTCGGTTTCAATTTCTCGGCCCTGCTCGGTCAGGCCGTCGCGCTCAGCCCCCATGGCGAGGCCATCCTCGCCCCGGGCCTGCAGTACGGCGTCAGCGAGGTCGCCAAGCTCGACTTCCTGTCCCTCGGTCTGGCCCTCGTCCTGGGCACCGCCGGCCTGCCGCACGTGCTGATGCGCTTCTACACGGTGCCCACGGCCAAGGAGGCCCGCAAGTCCGTGGTGTGGGCGATCGTGCTCATCGGCGCCTTCTACCTGTTCACCCTGGTGCTGGGTTATGGGGCCGGCGCGCTGATCGGCCCTGAGCGGATCCTCAGCGCCCCGGGCGGAGTCAACTCCGCGGCCCCCTACCTGGCCTTCGAGCTGGGCGGACCGCTGCTGCTGGGCCTGATCTCCGCCGTCGCGTTCGCGACCATCCTGGCGGTCGTGGCCGGACTGACGATCACGGCGGCCGCCTCCTTCGCTCACGACGTCTACGCCTCCGTGCTGGCCAAGCACAAGCCGAGCCCGGAGAAGGAGGTCAAGATCGCCCGCCGCACCGTCGTGGTCATCGGCATCCTGGCCATCGTGGGCGGTATCGGTGCGCAGGGCCAGAACGTCGCCTTCCTCGTGGCGCTCGCATTCGCGGTGGCCGCCTCGGCCAACCTGCCCACCATCCTCTACTCGCTGTTCTGGAAGGGCTTCACCACCCGGGGCGCGCAGTGGTCGATGTACGGCGGACTGGCCGCGGCGATCCTCCTGATCGTCTTCTCCCCGGTCATGTCGGGCACCGAGACCTCGATGATCCCGGGTGCCGACTTCGCCTTCTTCCCGCTGAAGAACCCGGGCATCATCTCGATCCCGCTCGCGTTCTTCCTCGGCTGGCTGGGCTCGGTCACGGAGAAGCGTGCCGAGGACCCCGCCAAGCAGGCGGAGATGGAGGTCCGTTCCCTCACCGGTGTCGGTGCCGAGAAGGCGGTCGACCACTGACCGGCTGACCGCCCCGACGGCGACGGCCTCGGACCACCTCGGTCCGGGGCCGTCGCGCTGTCCTGCCGCCGCGGCCGGTGCAGGCACCTCCCAGCGGACCCGGCCATAATGGACCGGTGACCTCCGCCCAGACCGTCCCCGCCACCGCCACCCCCGAACGCCGACGGGTCACCCTGATCGGGTCCACCGGGTCGATCGGCACCCAGGGGCTGGACGTCATCGCCCAGGCCCCCGAGCGCTTCACCGTGGCCGGGCTCGCCGGCGGTGCCAACACCACGCTGCTGGCCCGGCAGGCGGTCGCCACCGGGGCCCAGGCCGTGGGCAGCGCCACCGCCACCACGGACGAACTGGCCCGGGCGATCGCCGCCGCCGCCGCCGAGGCGGGCGTCCCGGTGCCGTCGCAGGCCCTGTTCACCGGGCCCACCGCGGCGGCCGAGGTGGCCGCGTGGGAGGACGCCGACGTCGTGCTCAACGGCATCACCGGCTCCATCGGTCTGGGGCCCACCCTCGCCGCCCTGCAGGCCGGACACCTGCTGGCCCTGGCCAACAAGGAGTCCCTGATCGTCGGCGGGGCCCTCGTCCGGGCCGCCGCGGCCCCCGGACAGCTGGTCCCGGTGGACTCCGAGCACTCCGCGCTGGCCCAGGCCCTGCGCTCCGGGTCCGCCCACGAGGTCCGCCGGCTGGTCCTCACCGCCTCCGGCGGGCCCTTCCGTGGCCGCAACCGGTCCCAGCTGGCCACCGTCACCCCGGCCGAGGCCCTCGCGCACCCCACCTGGGACATGGGCAGGGTGGTCACCACCAACTCGGCCACCATGGTCAACAAGGCCCTCGAGGTGATCGAGGCCCACCTGCTCTTCGACGTCCCCCTGGACCGGATCGACGTGGTGGTCCACCCCCAGTCCGTGGTCCACTCCATGGTCGAGTTCACGGACGGCTCCACCATCGCGCAGGCCTCACCGCCGGACATGCGCCTGCCCATCGCGCTGGGGATCGGCTGGCCGCATCGGGTGCCCGGCGCGGCACCGGGCTGCGACTGGACGCAGGCGGCCACGTGGACCTTCGAACCCCTGGACGAGGAGGCGTTCGGCGCCGTGGCCCTGGCCAAGCAGGCCGCCGCGGCCTCGCCCACCCACATGGCCGTCTTCAACGCCGCCAACGAGGAGGCCGTGGAGGCCTTCCACGACGGGGCCATCGGCTTCCTGGACATCGAGGACACCGTGCGCGCCGTGGTGGGGGAGTACGACCCGGACGCCGTGCTCGAGGGCCAGGGGCTGACGGTCGAGTCCCTGGCGGCCGCCGAGCGGTGGGCCCGCACCGCGGCGCGGTCACGCTGGGACGGGCGGTGACGGGCGTGGAGGTGCTCTGGTTCATCATCGGGGTGCTCGCCGTGGCACTCGGGATCGCCGTGTCCATCGCGTTGCACGAGGTCGGGCACCTCGTCCCCGCCAAGCTCTTCGGCGTGCGGGTCACCCAGTACATGATCGGGTTCGGTCCCACGCTGTTCTCCCGCCGCAGGGGGGAGACCGAGTACGGCGTGAAGGCCATCCCGCTGGGCGGTTACGTGTCCATGATCGGCATGTACCCGCCCGTGCACCCGGAGGCGGGGGAACGTCCGCGCAATGCCAGCACCGGCATGTTCCAGCAGATGGCCACGGACGCCCGGCAGATGTCCGCCGAGGAGCTGCGCCCCGGGGACGAGAAGAGGATGTTCATCGCCCTGCCGGTCTGGAAGCGGATCGTCATCATGCTCGGCGGCCCCTTCATGAACCTCGTCATCGCCTTCGTGCTCACGGCCGTCCTCGTCACCACCACCGGGGTCGCCACCCCCTCCACCACCGTCTCGGAGGTCTTCCGGTGCGTGGTGCCCGCCGCCGTCCAGCAGGAGCGGGCCGCCGCCGGCCAGGAGGACTGCCAGCCCGGGGACCCGGAGGCCCCGGCCTACGCGGCCGGCCTGCAGCCCGGGGACACCATCACCGCGTTCGACGGCACGCCCGTGCGGACCTGGGACGAGCTCTCCGGCGCCATCCGGGACCGGGCCGGCCGGCCCACCGCCGTGACCTGGGAACGGGACGGCGTGGAGCAGGTCGGCACCATCACCCCGCGGCTCACCGAACGGCCCGTCACGGATGAGCTGGGCAGGGTCCAGGAGGACCCCGACGGCAGCCCCCGCACCGAACAGGTCGGCTTCGTGGGCATGGGGTCTCAGGTCGAGAACGTCCCCGCCCCGGTGACGGAGGCGTTCCCGGTGATGGGCCGGCAGCTGCAGGCCACCGCCGAGGTAGTGGTGGTGCTGCCCGTGAAGCTCTGGGAGACCGCGGAGGCGGTGTTCGGCCCCGAGGAGCGGGACCCCAACGGGCCGATGTCCGTGGTCGGCGTCGGCCGGATCGCCGGTGAGGCGGCCGCCCTGCCGGAGGTGCCCCTGGCGGACAAGGCCTCGATGCTGCTGTCCCTGGTGGCCGGCGTCAACGTGGCCCTGATGGTGTTCAACCTCATCCCGCTGCTGCCCCTGGACGGCGGACACGTGGCCGGGGCGCTGTGGGAGGCGATCCGCCGCGGCTGGGCCAGGATCACCCGGCGCCAGGACCCCGGCCCGTTCGACATCGCCCGGCTCCTGCCGCTGACCTACGTGGTGGGCATCGCCCTGCTGGGCATGGGGCTGCTGCTCATCGTGGCGGACATCGTGGAACCCGTCCGCTTGTTCTGACCCGCCCCTGACCTAGGGTGGGGGCATGGAGAAGATCTTCGCCGTCCAGTACACCTACGTCGCCGGGCTCGGGGAGGAGCGTGATGCCCACCGTGCCGCGCACCGCGAGTTCCTGACCTCCCTGGGGCCGGCCATGGTGGCCGCCGGGGCCTTCGTCGACGACCCCTCGGCCGCCCTGCTGCTGGTCCGCGCGGACTCCGATGAGGCCGTCCGGGACCTGCTCGACGGCGACCCGTTCAAGAAGCAGGGCCTGATCCACTCCACCGACGTCCACGAGTGGAGCTGCGCCGTGGGGGAGCAGGCCGCGGTGATCCGGGGCGGGCACTCCTGATCCGCCCGAGCCGCCGGGCACTGCTGGCCGGGCTCACCGGCACCGGTACCGCCGCGTTCCTCACCGCCTGCACCTCCTCCGACGGCACTCCGGGCGGGACCGGGGCGCCGGCGTCGTCCCCGGCCCCCACCCGGACAGCGTCCCCGGCCCCCGCCCCGACGACGGCCCCGGAGCTGCCCGGGGGCGGCACCCGGTTGTTCCCGGGCCGGCGGATGGTCGCGCTCTACGGGACTCCCGGAACCGGTGCGCTCGGGATGCTCGGCGAGCAGGACGTGGACGAGGCGATCGCCCGGGCCGCGGAGCTGGCCGCCGAGTACCAGGAGCACAGCCGGGAGCCGGTCATCCCGGCGTTCGAGATCATCTCCACCGTGGCCACCGCCGCCCCCGGCCCCACCGGGCACTACAGCACCCCGGTGGACCCCGACCGGTTGCGCGCCTGGGTCGAGGCGGCCGGCGAGGCGGACACCTACGTGGTGCTGGACCTGCAGCCGGGGACCGCGGACTTCCTCAGCCAGGCCCGGATGTTCGAGGACCTGCTGGCACGGCCCCACGTGGGTCTCGCCCTGGACCCCGAGTGGCGGTTGCGGCCGGGGCAGCGGCACATGCGGCAGGTCGGCCAGGTCTCCGCCGCCGAGGTCAACGAGGTCACCGCCTGGCTGGCCGGACTCGTGACCGCGCACCGGCTGCCGGAGAAGCTGGTGATCCTGCACCAGTTCCAGGTGCGGATGATCCCGGACCGCCGGGACGTGGAGTCCCGCGACGGACTGGTGCTGATGGTCCACGCGGACGGCCACGGGACCCCGGACCAGAAGCAGGAGACCTGGCGGGCCCTGAAGCAGGACCTGCCGGCCGGGATGCGCCTGGGCTGGAAGAACTTCGTCGACGAGGACCACCCGACGTTCACGCCGGAGCAGACCATGACCATGGTCACTCCCCAGCCGTGGTTCGTCTCCTACCAGTAGACTGGGCTCGAATCCTAACCGTCAGTGAACCAGGAGTCCCTCCGTGCCCGTCAGCCTCGGCATGCCCGCCGCCCCGCCGCCCGTCCTGGCCCCGCGCCGCAAGACGAGGCAGATCTCCGTGGGCAGGGTCGGCGTCGGCTCGGACCACCCGGTCTCCGTGCAGTCGATGACCACCACGAAGACCCATGACATCGGGGCGACCCTGCAGCAGATCGCCGAGCTCACCGCCGCCGGCTGTGACATCGTGCGCGTGGCGTGCCCCACGGACAAGGACGCCGCCGCCCTGAAGGTGATCGCCCAGCAGTCCACCATCCCGGTCATCGCGGACATCCACTTCCAGCCCAAGTACGTCTTCGCGGCGATCGAGGCCGGCTGCGGCGCCGTCCGGGTGAACCCGGGCAACATCAAGCGCTTCGACGACCAGGTCAAGGAGATCGCCCAGGCCGCCTCCGAGGCCGGCACCTCCATCCGGATCGGCGTCAACGCCGGCTCCCTGGACAAGCGCCTGCTGGAGAAGTACGGCAGGGCCACCCCGGAGGCCCTCGTGGAGTCCGCGGTCTGGGAGGCCTCCCTGTTCGAGGAGCACGGCTTCCGGGACTTCAAGATCTCGGTCAAGCACAACGACCCGGTGGTCATGGCCCGCGCCTACGAACTGCTGGCCGCGCGCGGCGACTGGCCGCTGCACCTGGGCGTGACCGAGGCCGGACCGGCCTTCCAGGGGACCATCAAGTCGGCCACCGCCTTCGGTTACCTGCTGGGCCAGGGGATCGGGGACACCATCCGCGTCTCGCTGTCCGCGCCGCCGGTCGAGGAGATCAAGGTCGGCCTGCAGATCCTGCAGTCCCTGAACCTGCGCGAGCGCAAGCTGGACATCGTCTCCTGCCCGTCCTGCGGACGCGCCCAGGTGGACGTCTACTCGCTGGCCGAGGAGGTCACCGAGGGGCTCAAGGACCTGACCGTGCCCCTGCGCGTGGCCGTCATGGGCTGCGTCGTCAACGGCCCGGGCGAGGCCCGCGAGGCCGACCTGGGGGTGGCCTCCGGCAACGGCAAGGGCCAGATCTTCATCAAGGGCGAGGTCATCAAGACCGTCCCCGAGGACCAGATCGTCGAGACCCTGCTGGCGGAGGCGCGTCGCATCGCGGCCGAGTCCGGCATCGAGGACGGCAGCGGGGAAGGGACTGATGGCCGGGATCCTGTCCAGGGCTCGCCCGTGGTCACCGTCAGCTGACGACGCCGTCCGCCGGGCCACCGGCGGAGTCGTCCGCGTCCTGACGCCCGCGGACACCGCGGCCCTGGCCGCGCTGGCCGCCGCGGACCCGGTGGCCAACTGCTTCGTCGAGTCCGTCCTCGAGAACGGCCGGCACGCCGGCAGCACCCGCTCCGGCGGGTCCCTGTTCCTGGGCATCGACGCCGCCGCAGCGCCCCCGGCCCCCGGCCGGGCCCCGAGACGCGGCCCCGGGCTGGAGGCCGCCTGCTGGGTGGGTGCCAACATCGTCCCGGTCGGCGCCTCCCCCGAGGCCGGCGCCCTGTTCGGCCGCGCACTGCTGGCACTGCGGCGCCGCTACGCCTCCGTCTACGGCCCTCGCGACGCCGTGCTCTCGATCTGGCAGGAACTGGGCCGGGGGCCCCAGCGCGCCCGCCAGGTGCGCGACGAGCAACCGCTGATGGTCCTGCCCGGCGCGCCCGCCGTCGAGCCCTCGCCCCGGGTGCGGCCGGCCCGGCCGAAGGAGTTCCACACCGTGCTGCCGGCCTGCGTGGCGATGTTCGAGGAGGAACTCGGGTTCTCGCCGCTGGCCAACGGTGCCGTGCAGTACCGGCTGCGCGTGGAGGACCTCATCCGCAACGGTCACTGCCTCGTGGACCTGGACGACGCCGGCCGGGTCCGGTTCAAGGCCGACCTCGGGGTGGTCTCGGCCCGGTGCTCCCAGATCCAGGGGGTGTGGGTGGACCCCTCGCTGCGCGGCCGCGGGCTGGCGGCACCCTCGATGGCGGCGGTCGCGGCCTACGCCCACACCATCACGGAGCACGTGAGCCTCTACGTCAACAGCTTCAACACGGCGGCCCTGCGGACCTACCGGACCGTCGGGTTCGAACAGGTCGGCACGTTCGCCACCGTGCTGCTCTAGCCGGTCCACGGCACGCGGGTGACCTATGCTTTCCTAGTCATCACCACCGGCGTCCAGAAAGCACAGCCTGGCCATGAATCCTCACCCCTTCCGCCCCGCCCCCGCGCTGCGGGCCGTCCTGGGCGCCGGCGTGCTGGCCCTGGCCCTCACCGCCTGCGGCGGGTCCGGCACGGAGGGGGAGACCACCCCGGCCCCGCCCACGGGGTCGGCCACCGGGTCGGCCACGGAGGCCACCCCGAGCGCCTCGACGACCCAGGACGGGGCCGTCTCCGGCATCGAGGCCGCCCTCAAGGCCGTCCTGGGGGAGCAGGCGCAGATCGTCAGCGGGGACAGGCTCCAGCAGCTGACCGAGAGCGCCCAGGGCATGACCGCGGAGATGACGGTCACCCCCGAGGAGTGCGGCCAGCAGGGACTGGCAGCGCAGACGGGCCGGTTGCCGGAGGGCACCGAGCTGGTCGGGGGGATCGTGGTCGACGCCGAGGACCCGGCCTCCCCGGCGTCTGACATGCTCAGCGTCACCCTGTTCCCGGACGCCGCCGCGGCCACTGCGGCCCTGGCCGACTACGAGGAGTTCGCCCGGACGTGCTCGTCCTACACGATCGGGATGGGGGAGGGGATGACCGCAGAGGCCACCCTGGAACTCGCCGACGTGGAGGCCGACGCCGCGCTGGCCATGACGATCGGCACGTCCGTGGCGATCGAGGACGTCGACCTGCCCGAGGGCACCGAGTCCTCCACCTCCACCACCCTCTACGTCCAGGACGGCGAGAGACTGGTCACCTACGCGGGTTCCCGCGTCGGGGACCGGACCGTCCCCGTCGAGGAGGGCCTGGAGAAGGTCGAGTCCCTGCGCGCCGAACTCGACGGCTGAACACCGTCCCCCGCTTTCCCAGACCGCAACACCGTACCCACCGATCGGAGCCGAAGTGCCCCTGCGCATGTCCACCCTGTTCCTCCGCACCCTGCGTGATGACCCGGCCGACGCCGAGGTCGCCAGCCACCGGCTGCTCGTGCGCGCCGGCTACATCCGCCGAGCCGGCCCGGGCGCCTTCACCTGGCTGCCGCTGGGCATGCGGGTGAAGAACCGGGTCGAGCAGATCGTGCGCGGGGAGATGGACGCGATCGGCGGCCAGGAGGTCCAGTTCCCGGCCCTGCTGCCCAAGGAGCCCTACGAGGTCTCCGGGCGCTGGGAGGACTACGGCGACGGCATCTTCCGCGTCAAGGACCGCAAGGGCGCCGACTTCCTGCTCGCGCCCACCCACGAGGAGATGTTCACCCTCCTGGTCAAGGACCACTACTCCTCCTACAAGGACCTGCCGGCGTACCTGTACCAGATCCAGACCAAGTACCGGGACGAGGCCCGGCCGCGGGCGGGCCTGTTGCGGGTGCGGGAGTTCATCATGAAGGACTCCTATTCCTTCACCGTGGACGACGCCGGCCTCGAGCGTGCCTATCAGGACCATCGGGCCGCCTACCTGCGCATCTTCGCCCGGCTGGGCCTGGAGGTCGTGCCGGTGCAGGCCACGGCCGGCGCGATGGGCGGCTCCGCCTCGGAGGAGTTCCTGCACCCCTCGCCGATCGGCGAGGACACCTTCGTGGAGTCCGACGGCGGCTACCGCGCCAACGTCGAGGCGGTCACCACCGTGGCACCCGCACCGCTGGACGAGGCGGCGCTCGCGGGCGCCCCGGCGGCCGAGGTGAAGGACACCCCGGACTCGACGACGATCGCGGCCCTGGTGGAGGTGTCGAACCAGCTCGCCCCGCGTGCGCAGGGCGAGTGGACCGCCGCGGACACGCTCAAGTGCGTCGTGGTCACCGCCGTGCTCGACGGCGAGCAGCGGCGGCCCTTCGTCGTCGCCGTGCCCGGGGACCGGGACGTCGACCTCAAGCGGCTGGAGTCCGGCGTCGGGGAACTGCTCGGCGCCACGGGCGAACCGACCCTCGAGGCGGCCACCGAGGAGGACCTGGGGAAGGTGCCCTCCTTCGTCAAGGGGTACATCGGCCCGGCCCGCGTCGCGGCGGACGGTGCGTCGACCCAGTTCCTGGGCGGCGAGGCCGAATCCGGCGTGCCCTTCTTCGTGGACCCGCGGATCGCCCCCGGCACCCCCTGGATCACCGGGGCCAACGCGTCCCAGCAGCACGTCTTCGGCCTCGTGGCCGGGCGCGACTTCACCTGGGACGGCGTCGTCGAGGCCACCGCGGTGCGCGACGGCGACCCGGCCCCGGACGGCTCGGGGCCCCTGCGGACCCGTCGCGGCATCGAGATGGGCCACATCTTCCAGCTCGGCCGCCGCTATGCCGAGGCACTGGACCTGAAGGTGCTCGACGAGAACGGCAAGCAGGTCGTCGTCACCATGGGCTCCTATGGCATCGGCGTCACCCGGGCCATCGCCGCCCTGGCCGAGTCCAACCACGACGAGAAGGGCCTGGTGTGGCCGCGGGCGGTGGCCCCGGCCGACGTCCACGTGGTGGCCACCGGCAAGGGCGAGGAGATCTTCGCCGCCGCCGAGGAACTGGTCGCGGGCCTGGAGGAACGCGGACTGACGGTGCTCTACGACGACCGGAAGAAGGTCTCCGCCGGCGTGAAGTTCTCCGACGTGGAACTCATCGGCATCCCCACCTCCGTGGTGGTGGGCCGCGGGCTCGCCCACGGCGTCGTGGAGGTCAAGGACCGTGCGACCGGGGAGGCCCGGGAGGTGGAGGTGGCCACGGCCGCCGACGTCATCGCCACGCTCGTGGCCGGCTGATCCGGGCGGGAGGGGACCGTGCTGACGGGGCTGGAGGACATCACCGTTGCCACGGTGGTCATGATCGTGCTGGCGGGCCTGGCCGCCGGCTGGATCGATGCCGTCGTGGGCGGGGGCGGCCTGCTCCAGCTGCCCGTCCTGCTGATGGTGCCCGGCATCTCGCCCGTCCAGGCGCTGGCCACCAACAAGATGGGCTCCGTCTTCGGCACCACGACGAGCGCCGTCACGTACTACCGGCGCGTGCACCCGGACCTGCGGACCGCGTTGCCGATGGCCGGGGTCGCCCTGGTGGGCAGCTTCTGCGGGGCGATCGTGGCCACGCTGCTGCCGGCCGAGGTGATCAAGCCCGTCATCGTGCTGGCACTGGTCGGGGTGGCCGTGTTCACCGCGGCCCGGCCCCAGCTGGGCCGGGACACCGGGCTGCGGTACGAGGGCCGGCGGCACCTGGCCGTCGCGATCGTCATCGGCCTGGTCATCGGCTTCTACGACGGCCTGCTCGGTCCCGGGACCGGGACCTTCCTGGTCATCGCGCTGGTGGCGATCCTCGGCTACGACTTCCTGCAGGGCTCGGCCAAGGCCAAGATCGTCAACCTGGCCACCAACCTCGGGGCCATCGCGTTCTTCCTGCCCTCGGGCCATGTCCTGCTCGGGCTGGGGCTCATCCTGGGTGCGGCCAACATGGTGGGCGGTTACGTCGGTGCCCGCATGGCGGTGCAACGCGGTGCCGGGTTCATCCGCGTGGTCTTCCTCATCGTGGTGTTCGTGCTGATCGCGCGGCTGGGATACGACCTGTTGCTGGGCCGGTAACCTAGGGCGAATGACTGAGAACCCCACAGCCCGTCAGCCGGGCTCGCTCGCCGAGCTGGTGGCCCCCGCCGTCGAGGCCGCCGGGATGTACTTCGAGTCCGTCACCGTGGCGGGCGATCCCGGGCACCGCAGCCTGCAGGTCGTCGTCGACCGCCCCGAGGGCACCGCCGGGCTGGACCTGGACGACGTGGCCGCCGTGGCCACCGCGGTGTCCGAGGCGCTGGACGCCGCCGGGGACCACCTGCCGGAACTGGGCAGCGAGCCCTATCAGCTCGAGGTCTCCTCGCCGGGCGTCTCGCGTCCGCTGACGGAGCCGCGTCACTGGCGCCGCAACGTGGGGCGCATGGTGACCGTCTCGCTCGGGGGACAGGAGGTCACGGCCCGCATCCGGGAGGCGGACGAGTCCGGCGTGGTGCTCGTCCCCGTGCGTGCCGGGGCCAAGAAGGGGATGCCCGCCAAGGTGGGGGAGCCCGAACGCCACGACTACGACCGCCTCGGCCCGGGGCGGGTGCAGGTAGAGTTGTCCAGCGGTGGCGGCGATGCCTCCCGCGAACAACTGGACACGGAGGTCTGAGTGGACATCGACATGAGCGCGCTGCGGCTGCTGGAGAAGGAGCGCGAGATCCCGCTGGACAAGCTCGTGCCCACGATCGAGCAGGCCCTCCTGGTCGCCTACCACAAGTCTCCCGGCGCGTTGCAGCAGGCCCGCGCCGAGCTGGACCGCAAGACCGGTCACGTGACCATCTGGGCCACCGAGCTCGATGAGGACGGTACGGCCGTCGGGGAGTTCGACGACACTCCCCAGGGCTTCGGCCGGATCGCCGCGTCCACGGCCCGGCAGATCATCCTGCAGCGGTTGCGCGACGCCGAGGACGACCAGATCCTGGGCGAGTTCAAGGGCCGGGAGGGTGAGCTGATCTCCGGGCTCATCCAGCAGGGCACCAATCCCCACATGATCCAGGTCAGCCTCGGGTCCGTCGAGGCCGTCCTGCCTCCGCCGGAGCAGGTCCCCGGCGAGGACTACTCCCACGGCACGCGCCTGCGGGCCTACGTGGTGGACGTCCACCGCGGCCTGAAGGGCCCCTCCATCACCCTGTCCCGCTCGCATCCCGGACTGGTCCGGAAGCTGTTCGAGCTGGAGGTCCCGGAGATCGCGGACGGTTCGGTCGAGATCCTGGCCCTGGCCCGCGAGGCCGGGCACCGCACGAAGATGGCCGTGAAGTCCACCCGGCCCGGTGTCAACGCCAAGGGAGCGTGCATCGGTGAGATGGGTTCGCGGGTCCGTGCCGTGATGAGCGAGCTGAACGACGAGAAGATCGACATCGTCGACTACAGCGAGGACCCGGAACGGTTCATCGCCAGCGCGCTGTCCCCCGCCCGCGTGAGCTCCGTCACGGTGGTGGACGCCGCCACCCGCTCCGCCCGGGTGGTGGTGCCGAGGGACGTGCTGTCCCTGGCCATCGGCAAGGAGGGCCAGAACGCACGCCTGGCCGCCAAGCTGACCGGTTGGCGCATCGACATCGCCGGCGAAGACCGCACCTGAGCCCCGGGCGACCCCGGTGGGGGCGCGGGAACGACGACTGGGGTAGACTGGTTCAGGTCCAATTCCCTTCCGAAGGCAGAACGACTCCCGATGCAGGCACACACCCCGGTGCGGACCTGCGTCGGATGCCGAGGCAGGGAGGACCACACCAAGCTGGTGCGACTGGTGCTGGACGGTGTCACGGGTTCCCGATCCGTGGTGCCCGACCCACGCCGCCGCATGCCGGGCCGAGGGGCCTGGCTCCACCCGGACCCCGCTTGCCTGCAGACCGCCCTGAAGCGAGGCGCATTCAACCGGGCCTTCCGTGGCCCGGTCGACGCGACCGCCCTGGCCGGGCTGCTCGCCGGGCACCTGGATGCACCGGCACTGAGAACGAACGACGAGAGCGGGTCAGAGATCTGATGGAAACCCGATGAGCACCAAGCGATGAGTGCCCAACGATGAACACCTTTGACGTACATCGGTCCGTCTGACGCGGTCTAGGAGGAGCCCCCGGCTCCACCCACAGGCCACGGCGCGGACCAGAACAGGAGAACCGTGGCCAAGGTCCGCGTCCACGAGCTCGCCAAGGAGCTCGGAATTTCATCCAAGGAGGCCCTGAACAAGCTTCAGGACATGGGCGAATTCGTCCGCTCCGCCTCCTCGACCATCGAACCCCCGGTGGTCAAGAAGCTGCGCTCCGCCTATGCGGACGCCGCTCCCAAGTCCTCGGGTGCCCCGGCCCCGGCCGCGAAGGCCCCTGCCGCCAAGCCCGCCACCGCCGCGAAGCCCGGTTCCGCCGCGCCCAAGCCCGGTTCGGCCGCGCCCAAGCCCGGTTCGGCGGCCCCCCAGGCCCCGGCAGCACCGGCGCCCGCACCGGCCGCCCAGGCCCCGGCAGCACCGGCCCCGGTCGTGGAGACCCCTGCCGTCCAGGCGCCTGCCGCTCAGGCCCCGGCCGAGAAGCCGGCGGCCCAGGCCCCCCAGCCGCCCGTCGTCGACCAGGCCCCGGCCCCGGACAGCGCCGCCCCCACCCCGGGCCCGGTCGCACCGAAGTCCCCGGCCGCCAAGCCCGGAGCCCCGCGTCCGGCCCAGCCGGCACGCGCCGGCGCGCCCAAGCCGGGTGGGGCCCGTCCCGGGAACAACCCGTTCACCTCCAAGGACTCCGGTGCCCGTGCCGGCGCCCCGCGTCCGGGCGGTCCCCGTCCCGGTGGCCCGCGTCCGGGCAACAACCCGTTCGCACCCAAGCAGGGCATGCGGTCCGGTCGTCCGGAGGAGCGCTCCGGCGGTCCGCGTCCGGGTGGTCCCCGTCCGGCGGGTGCCCCCCGTGCGGGCGCCGGTGCCGGCACTCCCGCGGCTCCGCGTCCGGGCGGCCCACGCCCGAGCCCGAACATGATGCCCGGCCACATCAACAAGCCCGCTCCCGCCTCGGCCCGTCCGGGCGGCCGTGGCCGTCCCGGTGGCGGCACCGGCGGCGGGCCCGCCGGTGGCGGTCCGCGCGGCGGCCGCACGGCCCGTGGCGGCACCCAGGGTGCCTTCGGCCGCGGTGGCGGTCCGCGGGGCAAGCAGCGCAAGTCGAAGCGCGCGAAGCGTCAGGAGCTGGAGCAGCAGACTCGCGAGATCGGCGGCGTCAAGGTCCCCCGCGGCAGTGGCGAGACCATCCGCCTGCGCCGTGGTTCCTCGCTGGCCGACCTGGCCGAGAAGATCAATGCCGATTCGGCGGCGCTGGTGAAGGTGCTGTTCCAGCTCGGTGAGATGGCCAACGCCAACCAGTCCCTGGACGAGGACACCTTCGCGGTGCTCGCCGGCGAACTCGGCTACACGATCGAGATCGTGTCCCCCGAGGACGAGGACAAGGAGCTGCTGGAGACCTTCGACATCGATCTCGAGGCCGAGGAGGCCGCCGAGACCGAGGAGGACCTCGAGCGCCGTCCGGCCGTCGTCACCGTCATGGGCCACGTGGACCACGGCAAGACGCGCCTGCTGGATGCCATCCGCTCCACCAAGGTGATCGAGGGCGAGGCCGGCGGCATCACCCAGCACATCGGCGCCTACCAGGTGGACTTCGAGCACGACGGCACGCCGCGCCAGCTGACCTTCATCGACACCCCGGGCCACGAGGCGTTCACCGCCATGCGTGCCCGTGGTGCCAAGGTCACGGACATCGCCGTGCTCGTGGTCGCCGCGGACGACGGCGTCATGCCGCAGACCGTCGAGGCCCTGAACCACGCCAAGGCGGCCGGTGTGCCGATCGTGGTGGCGGTCAACAAGATTGACAAGCCGGAGGCCTCACCGGACAAGATCCGCGGCCAGCTCACCGAGTACGGGCTGGTGCCGGAGGAGTACGGCGGCGACACGATGTTCGTGGACGTCTCGGCGAAGAACAACCTCAACATCGAGGACCTGCTCTCCGCCGTCCTGCTCACCGCGGATGCGGCGCTGGACCTGACCGCGAACCCGAACAAGGGCGCTCGTGGCGTGGCCATCGAGGCCAACCTGGACAAGGGCCGCGGTTCCGTGGTCACCGTCCTGGTGCAGTCCGGAACCCTGCACGTCGGGGACAACATGGTGGTGGGCAACGCCCACGGCCGCGTCCGGGCGATGTTCGACGACAACGGCGAGACCGTCACGGAGGCGCTGCCCTCCCGTCCGGTCCAGGTGCTGGGCCTGTCCTCCGTGCCCCGGGCCGGTGACACCTTCCTGGTCACCGAGGACGACCGCACCGCCCGCCAGATCGCCGAGAAGCGCGAGGCGGCGGACCGCAACGCCATGTTGGCCAAGCGCCGCAAGCGGATCTCCCTGGAGAACTTCGACCAGGCCGTGGCCGAGGGCAAGATCGACACCCTCAACCTCATCATCAAGGGCGATGCCTCCGGTGCCGTCGAGGCGCTCGAGGACTCCCTGCTGGAGATCGAGGTCGGGGACGACGTGCAGCTGCGCGTCATCCACCGCGGTGTGGGTGCGATCACCCAGAACGACGTCAACCTGGCCACGGTGGACAACGCCATCATCATCGGCTTCAACGTCCGCCCGGCCGAGCGCGTCGCCGACCTCGCCGACAAGGAGGGCGTGGACATGCGCTTCTACTCGGTGATCTACGACGCGATCGACGACATCGAGGCAGCGCTCAAGGGCATGCTCAAGCCGGAGTACGAGGAGGTCCAGCTGGGCAGCGCGGAGGTCCGCGAGGTCTTCCGCTCCTCCAAGTGGGGCAGCATCGCCGGTTCGCTGGTCCGGTCCGGCCTCATCCGCCGCAACGCCGCGGCCCGCCTCGTGCGGGACGGCGCCGTGGTGGCCGGGAACCTCAAGATCGAGTCCCTGCGCCGGTTCAAGGACGACGCCACCGAGGTCCGCGAGGGCTACGAGTGCGGTATCGGCCTGGGCGGCTTCAACGACATCAAGGAAGGCGACGTCATCGAGACCTTCGAGATGCAGGAGAAGCCGCGCGCCTGATGCGCGTCCGACACGGAAGAAAGGACTGAAGTCCCATGGCCGATCCGGCACGCGCGGGCCGACTGGCCCAACGCATCAAGGTGCTGGTCGCCGAGGCCCTGCGCAAGCGGGTCAAGGACGACCGGACGGAGTCGATCACGATCACCGAGGTGCGGGTCACCAACGACCTGCAGCACGCCACCGTGTACTACACGGTGCTCGGTGACGGCACGGCCGCCGAGGGTGTCCGGGAGGTCCTCGAGACCCACCGGGGCGCCATCCGGCACGAGGTCGGCCGCCAGCTGACCATCCGGCTGGTGCCGACCCTGGAGTTCGTGGCCGACGACGTCCCCGAGGCGGCGGCACACCTCGAACAGGTCCTCCAGCAGGCGAAGGAGCGTGACGCCGAGCTGGCCCGCCAGCGGCAGAACGCCTCCTTCGCGGGAGAGGCCGACCCCTACCGCACGGACGGGGACGAGGACAGCCCCCGGTGAGCCGGGAGCTGCCCGAGGGCGCTCCGGGCACCTCCGCCTCCGGGCTGGTGCTGGTGGACAAGCCGGCCGGCTGGACCTCCCACGACGTCGTCGGGAAGGTCCGCCGGCTGGCCGGCACCCGGAAGGTCGGCCACGCCGGCACCCTCGACCCGATGGCCACGGGCCTGCTCGTGGTCGGCTTCAACAAGGCCACCCGGCTGCTCACCGCCATCACCGGGTCCGACAAGACCTACCTGGCCACCGTGCGGCTCGGCCAGAGCACGGTCACCGACGACGCCGAGGGCGAGGTCGTGCAGACCAGGCTCGCCAACGCCGTCACCGAGGACCGGGTGCGTGCGGCGATGCTCCCGCTGACCGGCGCGATCCAGCAGGTGCCCTCGGCCGTGTCCGCCATCAAGGTGGACGGCCGGCGCGCCTACGACCGGGTCCGCTCCGGTGAGGACGTCACCCTCGAGGCCCGGCCGGTCACCGTCCGCCGTTTCGAGCTGACCGGGTTCCGGCGCCTGGACGGCGGGCGCATCGTGGACCTGGACGTGGAGGTCGACTGCTCCTCCGGTTCCTACATCCGGGCCCTGGCCCGGGACCTCGGCGAGGCGCTGGACACCGGCGGGCACCTGACAGCGCTGCGCCGCACCGCCGTCGGGCCGTTCTCGGTGGCCGACGCCGTGACCATCGAGCAGCTGGGGGAGCGGTTCACCGCGACGGACCTGTCCGAGGCCGCCGCCGGATTGTTCCCCGTCCGCCGGCTGACCCCGGACGAGGCGGTGGAGCTGTCCTTCGGCCGGCGGATCACCGCGACCGGTCGTGAGGGCACCGTGGCGGGGCAGGCCCCGGACGGAGCCGTCGTCGCGCTCCTCAGCGACCGGGACGGCAGGGCCAAGCCGGAGATCGTGTTCGCGCCGGCCGCGTCGGACGGTGCCCCGTGATCCTCGATGCCTGGTTCTGGGCGGGGACGGTGGTGTGTGCCCTCTCCCTGCTCATCTGCGTCGTCATGACGGTGCTGCGCCGCTTCCCGGCGGACGCCTCGATCCTCTCGATCGCCGCCGTCGAGCTATTCCTGCTCGTCTACGGCACCGGGGCGGCGTTCCGGATGTCCGGGGGTGAGGCGGTCAGCGGAGCCCTCTGGGAGTTCTGGGGGTACGTCCTCACCGCGCTGGTGGTGCCCCTGGTGGCCTTCGTGTGGGCCGTGACGGACAAGACCCGTTGGTCCAACCTGGTGATGGCCGCCGTCGGCCCCACCGTCTTCGTGATGTTGTACAGGATGCAGGTGATCTGGTTTGGCTGAGAAGGTCCTCGAGTCCGGGGGTGCGCCCGCCCGGCCGAAGCGCAACCAGGGGCTGGGCCGCATCCTGGTGATGGTCTACGCCGTCTTCGCCCTGTCCTCCTTCGCCCGGTCGCTGTACCAGCTCGCCACGGAGTTCTCCGCCGCCCCGCTGGCCTACCTGCTCTCCGCCTTCGCCGCCGCCGTCTACATCGTGGCCACGCTGTCCCTGGCCCGCACGGGGCGCACCGCCTGGTACGTCTCCCTGGTCGCCGTCCTGGTGGAACTGGCCGGGGTGCTCGGCGTGGGCCTGTGGACCGTGCTGGACCCGGAGCTGTTCGCGGACGACACCGTGTGGAGCCGTTTCGGCGCCGGTTACGGCTACATCCCGCTCGTCCTGCCCCTCCTCGGCCTGGCCTGGCTGCTCACGCACCGTGACGAGGTCGCAGGCCGCACCGGAGCGGGTGGATAATGTTCAGGGTCCCCGGAATCCCGTGGACCTGAAGGACCGACGAGGCGGAAGGACCGTAGTGCACTACTGGGACGGGCTGGCCGAGGTGCCCCCGGGACTCGAGCCGTCCGTCGTCACCATCGGGAACTTCGACGGCGTGCACCGAGGACACCGGCAGGTGCTCGAGCACGTGGTCTCCACGGCCCGCTCCGCCGGGCAGTGCGCGATCGCGATCACCTTCGACCCGCACCCGCGCGTGGTGCACCGGCCCAACGAGCCGCAGGAGTCCATCACGGACCTGCAGGAGAAGTCCCGCCTGCTGTCCCAGGTGGGCCTGGACGGCCTGGTCGTCATCCACTACACCCTCGAGTTCGCCCAGCAGAGCCCCGAGGAGTTCGTGCGCAACGTCATCGTCAACGCCCTGCATGCCCGCACCGTGGTGGTCGGCCGCGACGTCCGCTTCGGGTACCGCAACGCCGGCGACTTCGACACGATGTGCGCCCTGGGCCAGAAGTACCACTTCGACGTGGTGCCGGTGGCCGACTACGGCGAGGACCGCCGGTGCTCCTCCACCTGGATCCGGGACGCGCTGCGCGCCGGGGACGTCTCCGAGGCCGCCGGGGTGCTCGGCCGGAACCACCGCGTCCACGGCGAGGTCGTGCACGGGTTCGCCCGCGGCCGGGAACTGGGCTTCCCCACCGCCAACCTCTCGGACGAGGTCCAGGGGATGATCCCGGCCGACGGCGTGTACGCGGGCTGGCTGCACGAGGAATCCGGCCGCCGCTGGCCGGCGGCGATCTCCGTGGGTTCCAACCCGACCTTCGACGGGGTCTCCCGCGTGGTCGAGGCCCACGTGATCGACCGGCCGGACGAGGCCGTGGAGGACTTCGACCTGTACGGCCAGCAGGTCGCGGTCGAGTTCGTCGAGCGGCTGCGCGGCATGGTCGCCTTCGAGGGCATCCCGAAGCTGATCGAGCAGATGACCGACGACGTCGACCGCACCCGTCAGGTCCTGGCCGTCCCCTCGTGAGTCCCGTCCCCCCGCGCCCGACGGCCGCCCCCCGGCTGACGGAGGCCGCCCGGCTTCACCAGGGCGAGGCGTTCCTCGCCACCGGCCGGCGCTACGACGCGATCCGGCCGTCCTATCCGGCCGGCGTGGTGGACTTCCTGGTCCCCGCCGGCGCCCGGACCGCCGTGGACCTCGGGGCCGGCACGGGACTGTTCACCGCCCTGCTGGACGCCCACGGACTGGAGGTGAGCGCCGTCGATCCCTCCGCGGCGATGCTCGAGGTCCTGCGGGCCGCACTGCCCCGCGTGCGCACCGTGCAGGCCGAGGGCGAGCGGACCGGGCTGCCGGACGGCTGCGCGGACGTGGTGACCGCCGCCCAGGCCTGGCACTGGATCGATCCCGAGGCCGGGGCCGGGGAGGCCGCACGGCTGCTCGGGCGCGGCGTGCTGGGCATCGTCTCCAACCAGCTGGACACCTCGGTGCCCTGGGTCCACCGGCTCAGCCGGATCATGCACGCCGGTGACGTGCACCCGCCGCGGCAGCCTCCGGCCGTGGGGGAGCGGTTCACGGCACCCGAGGGCCGGTGGTGGCACTGGACCCAGCCGATCACCCCGGAGGGGCTCCACGACCTGATGGCCACCCGGTCCTACCACCTGCGCGCCACGGACGCCGTGCGTGACCGGATGCGCGCCAACCTGGACTGGTACCTCCTCGAGCACCTGGGACACGCGCCCGGGGAGCTGCTGGAGCTGCCGTACGTCACGAGCGCGTGGCGTTGCGAGGTCCGGCCCCTCTGCTAGGATGGACGGCTGGCGCCCGCTGCAGTCCGCGGTGGCGGGACCGTCCTCTCTGATCGCGGCACAACTCATGAGGAGTTCGCGTGGCACTCGACCCCGCCGTCAAGACGTCCATCATCAAGGAATACGCCACCCACGAGGGTGACACCGGTTCCCCCGAGGTCCAGATCGCCGTGCTGTCCCGGCGCATCAAGGACCTGACGGAGCACCTGAAGTCGCACAAGCACGACCACCACACCCGCCGCGGCCTGATGGCCCTGGTCGGTCGCCGTCGTCGCATGCTCGGCTACCTCGAGAAGACCGACATCGCGCGCTACCGCGCCCTGATCGAGCGTCTGGGCCTGCGTAAGTGACGTGACGTAGGGGCGGCGGTCCGCGTGGGGGTTTCCCCCCAGCGGGTCGCCGCCTCTAGTCTTATCCGGGGGACCGCGCCGAGCGCACGGCTCCCACCATCTCTATCCATGCCCGCTCACGAGTCGCCGTTCGCGGTCCTCGACAGTGGCCTCCGGAACCCAAGCGTCCGGGGGCTTCGATCGAAGACCGGGTGGTGACGCGGCGGGCCGCTACGAAAGGACACCCACCCATGGAGGGTCCCGAGATCCAGTTCGCCGAAGCCGTCATCGACAACGGCTCCTACGGCCAGCGCGTCGTGCGCTTCGAGACGGGCCGCCTGGCCCAGCAGGCCGCCGGTGCGGCCATGGTCTACATCGACGAGGAGACGTCGATGCTGTCCGCCACCACCGTCGGCAAGTCCCCGCGCGAGGGCTTCGACTTCTTCCCGCTCACCGTGGACGTGGAGGAGCGGATGTACGCCGCCGGCCGCATCCCCGGCTCGTTCTTCCGGCGTGAGGGCCGTCCGACCACGGACGCCATCCTCACCTGCCGCCTGATCGACCGTCCGCTGCGCCCGGCCTTCACCAAGGGCATCCGCAACGAGGTGCAGGTCGTCGTGACCGTCACCTCGATCGCCCCGGACGAGATCTACGACACCGTGGCCATCAACGCCGCGTCCATGTCCACCCAGCTCTCGGGCCTGCCGTTCTCCGGCCCGATCGGCGGCGTGCGCGTCGCCCTGATCGACGACGGCGCCGGCAACCGCCAGTGGGTCGCCTTCCCGAAGCACTCGCAGCTGGAGAACGCCGTGTTCAACATGGCCGTGGCCGGCCGCGTGGCCGGTGACGACATCGCCGTGATGATGGTCGAGGCAGAGGCCACCCCCGGCGTCTGGAGCCTGGTCAAGGACCAGGGCGCCACCGCCCCCACCGAGGAGATCGTGGCCGAGGGCCTCGAGGCCGCCAAGCCGTTCATCAAGGCCCTGTGCGAGGCCCAGGCCGACCTGGCCGCCCGCGCGGCCAAGGCCCCGGTGGACGTCCCCGTCTTCAAGGACTACGAGGACGACGCCTACGCCGCGGTGGAGGAGTTCGCCGCCGCCCGGCTGACCGAGATCTACTCGATCGGTGACAAGCAGGAGCGCCAGAACGCCTCCGACGCCTACCACCTCGAGGTCATCGAGGCACTGACCGGTGAGGGCGCGGCCTTCGCCGAGCGCCGCCAGGAGGTCGCCAAGGCCTACGGTGCCGTCACCAAGCAGGTCGTGCGCCAGCGCATCCTCAAGGACCAGGTCCGCATCGACGGCCGTGGCCTGACGGACATCCGCAAGCTGACCGCCGAGGTCGAGGTCCTGCCGCGCGTGCACGGCTCCGCCATCTTCGAGCGCGGGGAGACCCAGATCATGGGTGTCACCACGCTGAACATGCTCAAGATGGAACAGCAGATCGACTCGCTGGCCCCGGAGACCTCCAAGCGCTACATCCACCACTACAACTTCCCGCCGTACTCCACCGGCGAGACCGGCCGCGTGGGTTCCCCGAAGCGCCGCGAGATCGGCCACGGCGCACTGGCCGAGCGGGCCATCGTGCCCGTGCTGCCCTCCCGCGAGGAGTTCCCCTACGCCATCCGCCAGGTCTCCGAGGCCCTGAGCTCCAACGGCTCCACCTCCATGGGCTCGGTCTGCGCCTCGACCCTGTCGATGCTCAACGCCGGCGTGCCGCTGAAGGCCCCCGTGGCCGGCATCGCCATGGGCCTCGTCTCGGACACCGTGGACGGCCAGACGCGGTACGCGGCCCTGACCGACATCCTCGGCGCCGAGGATGCCTTCGGTGACATGGATTTCAAGGTGGCCGGCACCTCCGAGTTCGTCACCGCGATCCAGCTGGACACCAAGCTGGACGGCATCCCGGCCTCCGTGCTGGCGGCCGCCCTGACCCAGGCCCGTGAGGCCCGGCTGCACATCCTGGGCGTCCTGAACGCCGCGATCGACGCACCGGACGAGATGAGCCAGTACGCGCCGCGGATCATCGCCATCAAGATCCCGGTGGACAAGATCGGTGCGGTCATCGGCCCCAAGGGCGCCATGATCAACCAGATCCAGGACGACACCGGCGCGGACATCTCCATCGAGGACGACGGCACCGTGCTGATCGGCGCCACCGAGGGCTCGCAGGCCGAGGCCGCCCGGTCGGCGGTCAACGCCATCGCCAACCCGCAGGTCCCCGAGGTTGGTGAGCGCTACCTCGGCACCGTGGTGAAGCTGACCACCTTCGGCGCCTTCGTGTCCCTGACCCCGGGCAAGGACGGGCTGCTGCACATCTCCGAGCTGCGCAAGATCAACGAGGGCAAGCGCGTCGAGGACGTCGAGGACGTCGTCGAGGTCGGCCAGAAGATCCAGGTGGAGATCACCAAGATCGACGACCGCGGCAAGCTCTCCCTGGCCCCCGTGGTCGAGGACGGCGCCTCGTCCGAGGGCGGGTCCGGTTCCGAGGAGTCCGAGGGCGCGGACCAGGAGGGCTGACGCTCCCTCCCGCCGGTCCTCCCGGACGTCCCGACGACGGCGCAGCCCGGCTCCGGCCGGTGCCGCGCCTGGGGCGGGGACCGCGGGAGGAGGGGTGAACGCGTCCTGACAGGCCGGTGGGCCGCACGAGAGTGCGGCCCACCGGCCTGTCGCGTACCCGGGAGCAGGCGCGGTGGCCGGAACCGTGGGCGCGCGCTGGTAGTTTCAGGCACATGACTCCCACCATCCCGATCCCCGCAGACTTCACCGGCACCATCCAGGACGCCGGGCACGGCTCCGTGGTGCGCCGGTCCGTGCTGCCCGGGGGCGTCCGGGTGCTCACGGAGTCGATGCCGGAGCAGCGGTCGGTGACGATCGGCTTCTGGATCGCCGTGGGATCGCGCGACGAGGCCGAGGGGGGCTTCGGCTCGACGCACTTCCTGGAGCACCTGCTCTTCAAGGGCACCCCGCACCGGTCCGCGATGGACATCGCCACCGCGTTCGACCGCGTGGGCGGGGAGTCCAACGCCTCGACCGCGAAGGAGTCCACCTGCTACCACGCACGGGTGCTGGACACCGACCTGCCGATGGCCATCGAGGTCATCACCGACATGGTGACCTCGGCGCTGATCGACCCGGTGGAACTGGAGACCGAGCGGGGCGTCATCCTCGAGGAACTCGCCATGGACGCCGACGACCCCGTCGACACAGCCCACGAGGAGCTGGCCATCAGGCTGCTGGACGGGCACCCGCTCGGCCGCCCGATCGGTGGCACCCCGGACGCCATCCGGGTGATCTCCCGCGACCGCGTGGTGGACCACTACCGGCAGTGGTACCGGCCGGACGAGCTGGTGGTGACCGCGGCCGGGGGGCTGGACCACGAGGAGGTGTGCCGGCTGGTCCTGCAGGCCCTGCAGCGCTCCGGCTGGGACCTGCCCGAGGGCGCCGCACCGGCCCCGCGGCGCAGCCACGTCTACACCGGGGCCGGGATCACCGAGGGCGTGCACCGGGTGGCACGCCCGGTGGAGCAGGCCTCGGTCCTCGTCGGAGGCCGCTCCGTGCACACCCTGGATCCGGACCGGTTCGCCCTGGCCGTGATGAACTCGGCCCTGGGCGGCGGCATGAGCTCCCGGCTGTTCCAGGAGGTCCGGGAGAAGCGCGGACTGGCCTACAACACGTACTCGTTCTCGGCCTCCTACTCGGACGTGGGCTACTTCGGGCTGTACGCCGGCTGCTCCCCGGCCCGGGCGGACTCCGTGGCCGGGCTGATGGTGCGGGAACTGGAACGCCTGGCCGAGCACGGCATCACCGACGAGGAGCTCGACCGCGCCCGCGGACAGCTGTCCGGGGGCACGGTCCTGGGCCTGGAGGACACCGGGTCCCGGATGTCCCGGCTGGGACGCGCAGAGCTCGTGACCGGTGAGTTCGTGGACCTGGACGGCGCCCTGGACCGGTGGCGCCAGGTCACGTCCGAGCAGGTTCGCGCGGTGGCCCGGCGCCTGGCGGAGTCGCCGCGGGCCACGATCGTGGTCGGGCCGGACGGGCCCCGCGACTCCTGACGGAACGGTTGAACATGTCCATCATGTTCAGGTTCCCGCATTCGTCGGCACGTCGCTTGACTGGCCGTGGTGCATGACACATTCTGGACGTTCCGGCCGCTGCGGTGGCCGGTTCAGGCCCGTGGGGGACGGGCATCGCACCCTGTGAGAGAAAGACCGGTCCATCGTCATGGAACAACTGGAAAAAGTCCTGGGAGACATCGGGTCCTTCGTCTGGGGGCCCTTCTTCCTCATCCCGCTGCTGCTCGGCACGGGCCTGTACCTGACCATCCGGCTGGGGTTCCTGCAATTCCACAAGCTCTTCCCCGCTCTGAACCTCGGGATCATCCGGCGCCGGGATGACTCCGAGGAGGGTGACATCTCGCAGTTCCAGGCCCTCACCACCGCCCTGGCGGCCACCGTGGGCACCGGCAACATCGTCGGCGTGGCCACCGCCATCGGCATCGGCGGGCCGGGCGCCCTGTTCTGGATGTGGGTGACCGGCCTGGTGGGCATGGCCTCGAAGTACTCGGAGGCCTATCTGGCCGTCCGGTTCCGGACCACCGACGAGGCCGGGGACAAGTCCGGCGGGCCGCAGTACTACCTGCAGAAGGCCATCAAGGGCCCGCTCGGGAAGATCCTGGCGCTGTCCTTCGCCGTCTTCGCCTTCCTGGCCTCCTTCGGCATCGGCAACATGACCCAGGCCAACTCCATCGCGGCCAACGTCGAGGAGTCCTTCGGCCTGCTGCCCTGGATCACCGGCATCATCCTGACCGTGATGACCCTGCTCGTGCTGGTGGGCGGCATCAAGTCCATCGGCCGGGTCACCGCCGGGTTCGTGCCGGTCATGATCGTCTTCTACGTGGCGGCGTCGCTGTACATCCTCATCGCCAACGTCGTGGACATCCCGGCCGCCCTCGCCCTGATCTTCACCGATGCCTTCACCGGCACCGCCGCCGTCGGCGGGTTCACCGGATCGATCCTGATCATCGCGATCCAGTACGGTGTGGCCCGCGGCATGTTCTCGAACGAGTCCGGCATGGGCTCTGCCGCGATCGCGGCCGCTGCCGCGCAGACCACGCACCCGGTCCGCCAGGGCCTGGTCTCGATGACCCAGACGTTCATCGACACCATCATCGTCGTGAGCTGCACGGGCCTGGTCATCATCACCACCGGCGCCTGGAACCGCGTCGACGAGGAGACCGGCGAACAGGTCTCCGCGGCCCTGATGACCGGCGAGGCGTTCTCCACCGGCCTGCCGGGCCAGTGGGGCCACTGGATCGTCACCCTCGGCCTGGTGATGTTCGCCTTCTCCACCATCCTGGGTTGGTCCTACTACGGCGAGCGCAACGTCGAGCGCCTCTTCGGCCAGCGGCTGGTGATGCCGTACCGCGTCGTGTTCTCGCTCGTGGTCTTCATCGGCTGCACCGTGCCGCTGGCGGTCGTCTGGAACTTCTCCGACATCATGAACGGCCTGATGGCCCTGCCGAACCTCATCGGCCTGCTCATCCTGTCCGGCCTGATCGCCCGGGAGACCCGTCACTACCTCAAGCACGACCCGAAGCTCGTGGCCTCCGCCGCCGAGATCGAGGACTTCATGGTCGATCGTCCGGGCTGGGCGGACTGGAAGTCCGGGAACGTCGTCGGCTCCTCCCGCACGCACACCGGCCGCTCGCTCAACCCGGAGCGCATCCGGGAGGGCGACGCCGGGCCCGGACCCGCGGACCACGACCGGGCGCGATGAGGGCACGCGCACGGGCCTGACCGGGCTGTACGACCCGGTCAGGTGACCGACCGGTGAACAATCGCCCCTCACGAGGCCTCCGGAGGCCGATCCCATGACTGGGGTCTGCCGCTGGGGGCCTCGTCATGCTTACAGTGGCCCCATGGTGACCCCGGTCAAGCCCGGAATGGATGGTCCGGCAACTCAGGCACTGCTCAGCATCGGTCGGTTCTTCACCCGGTGGGACGAGACGGAGGACGGCCGAGCGGTCTTCCGGGAGGGGGGCCGGGACGGTGACGCGTTCTACCGGAACCGGTGGAGTCACGACAAGGTGGTCCGCTCCACCCACGGGGTGAACTGCACCGGGTCCTGTTCCTGGAAGGTGTACGTCAAGGACGGGATCATCACGTGGGAGGCCCAGGAGACAGACTACCCCTCGGTCGGCCCGGACAGCCCCGAGTACGAGCCGCGCGGCTGTCCCCGCGGCGCCGCGTTCTCCTGGTACACGTACTCGCCCACCCGCGTGCGCTACCCCTACGTCCGCGGCACGCTGCTGCAGATGTACCGTGACGCCAAGAAGGCCACCGGGGGCGATCCGGTGACGGCCTGGCGGTCCATCGTCGAGGACCCGGACAGGCGCCGCACCTACCAGCGGGCCCGCGGCAAGGGCGGTCTCGTGCGGGCCAGCTGGCAGGAGGCGATCGAGCTCTCCGCGGCCGCCCACGTGCACACCATCAGGACCTACGGCCCGGACCGCTGCACCGGCTTCTCGCCCATCCCGGCCATGTCCATGGTCTCCCACGCCGCCGGCGCGCGGTTCATCAACCTCATCGGCGGGGTGATGAACAGCTTCTACGACTGGTACGCGGACCTCCCGGTGGCCAGCCCCCAGGTGTTCGGCGACCAGACCGACGTGCCCGAGTCCGGTGACTGGTGGGACGCCACCTACCTGATGATGTGGGGCTCCAACGTCCCCGTCACCCGCACCCCGGACGCCCACTGGATGGCGGAGGTGCGCTACCGCGGCACCAAGGTCGTCTCCGTCAGCCCGGACTACGCGGACAACACCAAGTTCGCGGACGAGTGGCTGCCGGCCCAGGCCGGCACGGACGCCGCCCTGGCGATGTCCATGGGGCACGTGGTGCTCCGCGAGAACTTCGTGGACCGCCGCGTGCCGTTCTTCGAGGACTACGTGCTGCAGTACACGGACCTGCCCTTCCTCGTCACCCTCGACGAGCGCGCGGACGGCACCGTGGTGCCCGGCAAGTTCCTCACGGCCGCCGACCTCGGCGGGGCCGAGGCCGACGCGGCGGACCCGCACTTCAAGACGGTGCTGATGGACCGGGATGCCGGCACCCCGGTGGTGCCGCAGGGCTCCGTGGGCTTCCGGTACAACGAGCGGGACGAGGGGCGCTGGAACCTGGACCTGCAGGGCGTGCGGCCCTCGTTGTCGGTGGCGGACACCGCGGGGTACGACGGCGGCGCCTCCGTGGTGGACCTGCCCGCCTTCACCGCCGCGGACGGCTCCGGGTCGGTGATCCGCCGGGGGGTCCCGGTCACCGAGGTGGCCGGGAGGAAGGTCACCACGGTGTTCGACCTGATGCTCGCCCAGTACGGTGTCGGCCGCGCCGGCCTGCCGGGCCAGTGGGCCGGCGGCTACGACGACCCCCACACGCCCTACACCCCGGCCTGGCAGGAGGACATCACCTCGGTGCCCGCCGAGGCCGCCATCCGCACCGCCCGCGAGTTCGCCAAGAACGCCGAGGACTCCGGCGGGCGGTCCATGATCATCCTCGGCGCCGGCATCTGCCAGTGGTACCACGGGGACGCCACGTACCGCGCCATCCTGGCGCTGCTGATGCTGTGCGGCTGCCAGGGCCGCAACGGCGGCGGCTGGGCGCACTACGTCGGCCAGGAGAAGGCCCGGCCCATCACCGGCTGGGCCGCCATGGCGGCCGCCTCGGACTGGACCCGCCCGCCGCGGTTCATGATCGGCACCGCCTTCTGGTACATGCACACGGACCAGTTCCGCTCGGACGGCTACTCCACGGACTCACTGCAGTCCCCGCTGGCCGAGGGCCACCTGACGGGCAAGCACACCGCGGACGTGATAGCCCAGTCCACCCGCCTGGGCTGGATGCCGTTCTACCCGCAGTTCACCCAGAACCCGCTGGACGTCGCGGACCGGGCCGCGGCCGCCGTCGGGAACGGCGAGGCCGCCACCGAGGCCGAGTGGATCGCCGCCCGGCTCAAGGACGAGTCCCTGCAGATGGCGGTGGAGGACCCGGACGCCGAGGCCAACTGGCCGCGCACCCTGGTGCTGTGGCGCTCGAACCTCCTCGGGTCCTCGGCCAAGGGGGAGGAGTACTTCCTCAAGCACCTGCTGGGCACCCACCACAACGTGCTGGGCGGGGACCACGGCGAGTCCCGGCCGCGCGACGTCCGCTGGCACGAGGAGGCCCCCGAGGGGAAGCTGGACCTGCTGGTCTCCGCGGACTTCCGGATGACCAGTTCCACGCTGCTCTCGGACGTGGTGTTCCCGGCCGCCACCTGGTACGAGAAGCACGACCTGTCCTCCACGGACATGCACCCCTACGTGCACGCCTTCACCCCCGCGATCACCCCGCCGTGGGAGGCCAAGACCGACTACGACCTGTTCCGGCTGCTCGCCGAGGAGATCTCGCGCCAGTCCAGGACCCACCTGGGGGTGCGCCGGGACGTCGTCGCCACGGCACTGACGCACGACACCCCGGGCGAGATCGCCCAGCCCGGGGGCATCGTCCCGGAGTGGAAGGGCACCGACCTGCCGGCCGTGCCCGGGAGGAACCTGCCGAACCTGAAGATCGTGGAGCGGGACTACACGGCCATCGGGGACAAATTCACCGCCGTCGGGCCGCTGGCGGAGACGCTGGGCTTCACGACCAAGCACATCACGTACGACGTCACCGAGCAGGTCGAGCTGCTCGGCCGGCTGCACGGGGTGTTCGACTCCGGTGCCGCCGCCGGCCGCCCGGCCGTGGACACCGACGCGCGGATGGCCGAGGCCATCCTGATGTTCTCCGGGACCACCAACGGGGAACTGGCCGTGCAGGGATTCGAGACCCTGGAGAAGCGCACCGGGGTGCCGCTGGCGGACCTGGCCGCCGGCAGCCAGGAGAAGCGGATCACCTTCGCGGACACCCAGGCCGCGCCGGTGCCCGTGATCACCTCCCCGGAGTGGTCCGGTTCGGAGACGGGTGGGCGGCGGTACGCCCCGTTCACGGTCAACATCGAGCGCCTCAAGCCCTTCCACACCCTGACCGGGCGCATGCACTTCTTCCTGGACCACGACTGGATGAAGGACATGGGGGAGATGCTGCCGCTGTACCGGCCGCCGCTGGACATGCACCGCCTGTTCGGCGAGCCGAAGCTGGGCGAGCGCGGGGAGCTGTCGATCTCGCTGCGCTACCTGACCCCGCACAACAAGTGGTCCATCCACTCGGAGTACCAGGACAACCTGTTCATGCTCTCGCTCTCCCGCGGCGGCACCTCCGTGTGGATGAGCGCCCAGGACGCCGCGCTCATCGAGGTGACGGACAACGACTGGGTGGAGTGCGTCAACAACAACGGGGTGTTCGTGGGCCGGGCGATCGTCTCCCACCGGATGCCCGAGGGAGTCGTGTACGTCCACCACGCCCAGGAACGCACCATCGACGTGCCGAAGTCCGAGGCCACGGGACGGCGCGGGGGCATCCACAACTCGGTGACCAGGATCCTGGTCAAGCCCACGCACATGATCGGCGGCTACGCGCACCTGTCCTGGGCGTTCAACTACCTCGGCCCCACCGGCAACCAGCGGGACATCATCTCGGTGGTCCGCAAGCGCTCCCAGGAGGTGCAGTACTGATGAGGATCATGGCCCAGACCGCCATGGTGATGGCACTGGACAAATGCATCGGCTGCCACACCTGCTCCGTGACGTGCAAGCAGGCCTGGACCAACCGTGCCGGCACCGAGTACGTGTGGTTCAACAACGTGGAGACCCGCCCCGGTCAGGGCTATCCGCGCCGGTACGAGGACCAGGAGAAGTGGCGGGGCGGCTGGGAGCTGAACCGGCGGGGGAACCTCAGGCTCAAGTCCGGGGGTCGCCTGGCCAAGATGTTCGGGATCTTCGCCTCGCCGGTGCAGCCCGAGCTCAAGGACTACTACGAGCCGTGGACCTACGACTACGAGAACCTCATCAACGCCCCGGCCGGGGACGACTTCCCGGTGGCCAGACCCAAGTCACTGATCACGGGGAAGGACACCAGGATCTCCTGGTCGGCGAACTGGGACGACAACCTGGGTGGCACCGCCGGGTCCGGCCACCTGGACCCGATCGTGGAGAAGGTCCGGAGGGAGTCGGAGGACAAGGTCAGGTTCGAGTTCGAGCAGACCTTCATGTTCTACCTGCCGCGGATCTGCGAGCACTGCCTGAACCCCTCCTGCATGGCCTCCTGTCCCTCCGGGGCCATCTACAAGCGCGCCGAGGACGGAATCGTGCTGGTGGACCAGGACCGCTGCCGCGGTTGGCGCCAGTGCGTGACCGGCTGCCCGTACAAGAAGATCTACTACAACCACAAGTCCGGCAAGGCCGAGAAGTGCACGTTCTGCTACCCCCGCGTGGAGGTGGGCATCCCCACGGTGTGCGCGGAGACCTGCGTGGGCCGGCTGCGGTACATCGGCATCTTCCTGTACGACGCCGACCGGGTCACCGAGGCCGCCTCGGTCCCGGACGAGCAGGACCTGTACGAGGCCCAGCTCGACCTCATGATGGACCCGCACGACCCGGTCGTGATCGAGGCGGCGCGGGCCGAGGGCATCCCCGAGGACTGGCTCGACGCGGCCCGGCGCTCGCCGGTGTACAAGCTGGCCAAGGAGATGCGGGTGGCCCTGCCGCTGCATCCGGAGTACCGGACCATGCCGATGGTCTGGTACGTCCCGCCGCTGTCCCCGGTGGTCGACCTGCTCAAGGACCAGGGCCACGACGGCGAGGACGCCGAGAACCTGTTCGGGGCCATCGAGTCGCTGCGGATCCCGGTGGAGTACCTGGCCGAGCTGTTCACCGCCGGTGACACCCGGCTGGTCACGGACGTGCTGCGCAGGCTCGCCGCCATGCGCTCCTACATGCGCGACATCACCCTGGGCCGGGAGGCGGACGAGTCCATCGCCCGGGCCGTCGGCATGACCGGGGCCCAGGTCCAGGAGATGTACCGGCTGATGGCGATCGCCAAGTACGGCGAGCGCTACGTCATCCCCTCGGCCCACGTGGAGGACGCCCACAACCTCGAGGAGCTGGGCTGCTCGCTGGACGTGGACGGTGGCCCCGGCATGGGCCAGATGGGCGGGTTCGGGGAGGCCTCCGGGCGGCCGGTCCCGGTGGCCCAGGAGACGTTCATGGCCCTGCAGGCCCGGCAGACCGCCGACGACCCGACCGGCAACACCCAGCTGGCCGGCCGCGTGAACCTGCTCAACTGGGACGGCCACGGCACGCCCGAGGGCCTGTTCCCGCACCGCACGGCCGAGGACGTGGGCCAGGTGGAGGAACCGCCCGGTCCGGCCGACGGCACCACCACCCGAAGCGGTGAGACGGCATGAGGCTCCTGGAGCGGCTGCTGGGCAAGCCCGGGAGGGGCAGCCTGGACCCGGAGGACTTCACGGACCCCGACCCGGTCCGCAGCGCGGTCGTGCGGCAGGCGGCGGCGGTGCTGCTGTCCTATCCGGACGAGGAGCTGCTGGAGCGGATCGAGCCGGTGCGCGCGGCGCTCGCCGAGGTCGGCGTGGAACCGGCCCTGACCCAGCCACTGGTCGACTGGCTCACCGCCCGGCCCCTGCACGAGGTCCAGTCCGACTACGTCCGGGAGTACGACCTGTCCCGGCGGCACAGCCTGCACCTGACCTACTGGACGGACGGGGACACGCGCCGCCGGGGCGAGGCGCTGGCCGCGTTCAAGGAGGTCTACCGTTCCCACGGCTGCGCACCGGACGACGCCGAGCTGCCGGACTACCTCCCGCTGGTGCTCGAGTTCGCCGCCCGGGTGAGTCCGGACGCCGGCTACGAGCTGCTCCAGCGCTACCGGCCCTCCCTGGAACTGCTGCGCCTGGCCCTGCGGGACGACGCGCTGCCCCAGCAGGGGATCGTCGCCCTGGTCTGCTCCACCCTGCCCGGCCCCTCGCCCGCGGACAAGAGCGCCGTGCAGGCCATGGCCGGGTACGGCCCGCCCGCCGAGACGGTCGGGCTGGACGCCTCCGACCCGCGGTTGCTCCCCTTCACCCCCACCTCGGAAGGATCAGGACATGGACGGCGCTGAGGCCCCCGTCGGCATCTGGGACGTACTGCTCTGGGGCGTGCTGCCCTACATCGTCCTGGCCTTCTTCATCGGGGGCACCGTCTGGCGCTACCGCTACGACCAGTTCGGCTGGACCACCCGGTCCTCCCAGCTGTACGAGTCGCGGCTGCTGCGCTGGGCGTCCCCGCTGTTCCACTTCGGCATCCTGGCCGTGCTGGTCGGCCACATCGTGGGACTGGTGATCCCGCGGGCCTGGACGGACGCGCTGGGGGTCACGGAGGACATGTACCACGTGATGGCCCTGGGCATCGGCTCGATCGCCGGCATCGGCACCCTCGTGGGGATCGTGCTGCTCGTCTACCGCCGCCGCACCACGGGACCCGTCTTCATGGCCACCACCAAGAACGACAAGTTCATGTACGTGCTGCTGGTGGGGGCGATCCTGGCGGGACTGGCCGTCACCGCGATCTCCGTGTTCGACCACTCGGTGACGGACTACCGCAGCACCGTGTCCCCGTGGTTCCGCTCCATCTGGATCCTGCAGCCGGACGTGGCCGCGATGGCCGCCGCCTCCCTGGGCTTCAAGGTCCACGTGCTGTGGGCGTTCGCCCTGTTCGCGGTCTGGCCGTTCACCCGGCTGGTGCACGCCTTCACCGCCCCGCTGCACTACCTGTTCCGTCCCTACATCGTCTACCGCTCCCGGGACAGCCGCCGGCCCGGCCGCGGGACGGTCCCCGTCCGCCGCGGCTGGGACCCCGTGGGAACCCCGGACCGCGAGCGTACCCGGACCCGCCGCTAGGACCCGCCGCCAGGACCAGGAACCAGGACCAGGAACCAGGAGCCAGACCATGAGCGCCACCGCACCCGCCGCCCGCGACGCCGACCTGCGGGGCCAGACCCTGAACCTGTGGCTGGCCACGCTGGCCTCCACCGTCGGGTTCTGGGCCTGGACGATGATCGGCCCGCTGTCCGCCCGCTACACCGAGCAGATGGGCCTGGCCCCGACCCAGACCGCGGTCCTGGTGGCCATGCCGATCCTCGTCGGCGCGGTCGCCCGCGTTCCGGTCGGGGTGCTGACGGACCGCTACGGCGGGCGCCTCATGTTCACCGTGCTGCTCGGCCTCACGGCACCACTGGTGCTGGTCACCGGCCTGGTCGGGTCGCTGGGTGCCTACGTCCCGCTGCTGGTCGTGGCGTTCTTCCTCGGCATCGCCGGAGCGGTCTTCGCGATCGGCATCCCCTTCGTCTCCGCCTGGTATCCGCCGCACCGCAAGGGCTTCGCCACCGGCATCTTCGGGGCGGGCATGGTCGGCACCGCGGTCTCCGCCTTCGCCACCCCGCAACTGGTGGCCGGGATCGGCTACCTGACCACCCACGTCCTCGTGGCCGTCATCGTCGCGGTGGTCGCGGTGCTCTGCGCCCTGCTGCTGCGGGAGTCTCCCGCCCGGGCCGGCACCACGCCCACCCCGGCGCTGCCCAAGCTCCGGCGGGCCTTCTCCCAGCTGGTCACCTGGCAGCTCTGCTTCCTCTACGGCGTGGTCTTCGGTGCCTTCGTGGCCTTCTCCAACTACCTGCCCACCTACCTGGGCAACATCTACGACTACGCCGCCACCGAGGCCGGCTGGCGCACCGCCGGCTTCGCCCTGGCCGCCGTGGTCGCCCGGCCGGTCGGTGGCACCCTCGCCGACCGGCTCGGCCCGCGGGCCGTCACGCTGACCTCGTTCGCCGGGGCCGCGGTCATGGCGGTCATCGTGGCCCTGCAGCCCGGCGCCGAACGCGTCTACGGACCCGTCTTCCTGCTCATGGCCCTGTTCCTGGGACTGGGCACCGGCGGCGTGTTCGGCTGGGTCGGCCGCGCCGCGGACCCGCGTGACGTCGGGACGATCGGCGGCATCATCGCCGCGGCCGGCGGGCTGGGCGGGTACTTCCCGCCGCTGGTGATGGGAGCCACCTACAACGAGGAGCACAACAGCTACTTCGTGGGGCTGATGCTGCTGGCCACCTTCGCGCTCGTGGCACTGGCGCTGACCTTCACCGTCCGCAACGGCGGCAGGGTCGATGAGCGGCAGGCGGCGTCGGCGGCCGCGGTGTAGCGCCATAGACTGGAGTCCATGACTCAAGACTCGATCCGCGTCGCCATCCTGGGCGCCTCAGGGAAGATGGGCCACTACGCCGTCGAGGCGGTCGACGACGCCGCAGACCTGGAACTCGTCGCCCGGCTCGGCTCGAAGGACCGGATGGAGTCCGTGCTCGAGGCCGGCGCCACCCACGTCCTGGACCTCTCGGTCCCGGACGCATCGCCCGATCACGTGGCCTTCGCCGTGGAGAACGGCCTGCACACCGTCGTCGGGACCTCCGGCTGGTCCGGTGAACGGCGGGCGGTGCTGGCCGGGCAGCTCGCGGGACACCCCGGGGTCGGGGTCCTCATCGCCCCCAACTTCGCCCTCGGCTCGGTCCTGGCCAGCGCCTTCGCGGCCAAGGCCGCCAAGTACTTCCCCTCGGTGGAGCTCATCGAGATGCACCACCCGGCCAAGGTGGACGCCCCCTCGGGCACGGCCGTGCGCACGGCGGGACTGATCGCCGAGTCCCGGGCCGCGGCCGGTGTCGGGCCCTCCCCGGACGCCACCACCCATGATCCGGACGGAGCGCGCGGGGCCCTCGTGGACGGCGTCCGGGTGCACTCCGTGCGGCTGCGCGGGCTGGAGGCCCACCAGGAGGTGCTCCTGGGCGGGCCGGGCGAGCAGCTGGTCGTCCGCCACGACGCCTTCGACCGCGGTGCGTACATGCCCGGGGTGCTGCTGGGGCTGCGCACCGTGGCCTCGCGGCCGGGACTGACCTACGGCCTCGACGGCTACCTCGACCTGGACTGACGGGACCTGATGAAGACCAAGATCGGTGTGGGCGCGATCGTCGCCCTCATGCTGCTGTTCGCCGTGCTCGCCGTGGTCTCGGCGGTCGGCTTCATGCAGGCGCCGCAGCCGGTGGCCAAGGTGCTCGGGGTGGCCACCCTGGGGATCGTGGCCGTCGGATTGTGGACGCTGTGGCGTGAACTGCGCTTCGGGATCATGATGGAGCGGTTGGGCCGCACGCTCGCCGCCGAGGGCGGCCTGCCCGTCGACGACCTGCCGCGCTCACCCGGCGGGCGGATCGACCGCACCGTGGCGGACGCGCAGTTCGAGGTCTTCCGGGCCGAGGCCGAGGCCGCCCCGGAGGACTGGCGTTCCTGGTACCGGCTCTCCCTGGGCTATGACGCCTCGGGCGACCGGACCCGGGCCCGCCGGGCCATGCGGGACGCGATCCGGCTCTACCCCTAGGACCCCTAGGACCCCTGGGGCCGGGGCCCCGCCAGGGTGGACGCGACCGTCGAGACCCCCCACTCCAGCGGGCCCTTCCAGCCGAAGCCGCGCCATATGGTCCCGGCGACCAGGCAGCCCACCCAGTAGGCGATGAGCAGCCCCGACCGGGGCCAGCCGGCGGTGGCGGACCCGAACGCGTCCAGCGCCACGAGGTGACCCACGTACAGGGTCAGGGTCATCGAACCGGCCCCGATCAGGGGCATCAGGGGGTAGGCCAGCACCCCCCGGCCCACGGTGCACAGCAGGAGGCAGACCCCCAGCACCATGGCCGAGGTGCCGCAGGTCAGCAGCAGGTCCAACGGGGCCCCGGAGTGCGGGGTGGCCAGGGTGAACCACACCGGATGGGCCTGGATCGCCTCCGTGGAGATCGCGGCGCCCGTCAGCAGCTGTGCCTCGAGCCGGGCCGGGCCCACCCCGGTGCCGGCGGCGATCGCCTCCAGCACCCCCGGCAGCGACTGCAGGCCCCGGGAGACCAGGAACGCCGTGGCGGCCAGCGCCGCACCGCCGGCGGCCAGTGCGGCGGACACCCGAATGCGCTCCAGGCGCAGTCGTCCGAGGAACAGCCCGAACAGCACGTAGCCGAGCCACTGCAGCACGGGGTAGTACCCGGTGAACAGCAGGTCCCACGCGAGCAACCCCGGCTGGACCACGAGGTCCGGCAGGGCGGGAGTGTGCCAGATGCGCCAGTGCTCCACGTACGCCGTGGCGCCCACCGCGGACTGCATGACCGCGGAGAGCAGGCTCGCCGCCACGGGGGAGAGCAGGAGCCACCCGGCGGCCCAGCCGGCCAGCGCCCGGGCCCCCAGGTGCAGGAACGGCAGTGCGGCGAGGAACAACAGGGCGTAGTGGGCCAGGATGACCGCCACGTTCGTGTCCAGCGAGCCGCAGGCCAGGCCGATGACGAACAGCAGGCCCGCGCGGACGGCCACCTGGCGCCGGTCCCACCCCAGGCGCGGTTGCTGGTGGGGTGCACGCCGGGCGCCCGCACCACCGGTGAGCAGGGCCAGCCCGACGCCGGCCAGGGTGGCGAACAGGGCCGAGGACTTCCCCGCGAACACCAGCCCCACCGTCGTCGGTCCCGTCCCGTCGGCGGAGACCAGCACCATCAGGTGGGTCGCGATCATGCCCAGCAGGGCGATGCCCCGCGCGGCGTCCACGCCGGGGATGCGGCGTGAGACCTCCGTGCGCAGCGCCATGCACCCCTCCTGTGATCAGGTCCTCGTGCGTGACTTACGCACCGCAGGACATTCTCGCAGGTAGGCTGGACGCCATGATCGACACCCCTGCCGCACGCTCCGAACTGCCCTTCGGCACCCTGGTCCCGGCCATGGTGACGCCGTTCACGGAGGACGGCAGCCTGGACCTGGACTCGGCCCAGAAGCTGGCCGCCCACCTGGTGGACGAGGGCGCGGACGGACTGGTCGTCACCGGCACCACGGGGGAGACCTCGACCCTGCGCGACGAGGAGAACATCGCGATGTTCGAGGCCGTCGTCGAGGCCGTGGGCGGCCGGGCGAAGGTCATCGCCGGCACCGGCATGAACGACACGGGGCACTCGGCGCACCTGTCCCTGCTGGCCGAGCGCGCCGGCGTCGACGGCCTGCTGCTCGTCACCCCCTACTACAACAAGCCGAACCAGGCCGGGATCCGGGCGCACTTCGAGACCATCGCCTCGTCCACCGACCTGCCGGTCATGCTCTACGACATCCCGGGCCGCTCGGTCATGCCGATCGAGCCGGACACCATCATCGCCCTGGCCGCGCACCCGAACATCGTGGCCCTGAAGGACGCCAAGGGCGACTTCCAGTCCACCACCCTGGTGGCCGCCAACACCGACCTGCACATCTACTCGGGTGAGGACGCGCTGACCCTGCCGCTGATGGCCCTCGGCGCCGTGGGTGTCGTCTCGGTGACCGCCCACGTGGCCCCCCGGCTCTACCGCCGGCTCGTGGACGCGATGGCCGCCGGGGACCTGGCGGCCGCGCGCGCCCTGCACTTCGAACTGGACCCGTACCAGCGCGCGGTCATGACCCACATCCAGGGTGCCGTGTCCACCAAGACGATCCTGCAGTGGCAGGGCATCCTCCCCAGTGCCACGGTCCGCCTGCCGCTGACGCCGGCCACCGAGGACGAGCAGACCGTCATCCGCGCCGACCTCGCGGAGGCCGGACTCACCTTCTAGAAGGGACCGAATCCCATGGCACCAGGCCCCCGCCTGTCCACCCCGCCCCAGCTCAAGCCCGGCACCTGCCGGGTGGTGCCGCTCGGCGGCATCGGGGAGGTCGGCCGGAACATGACGACCTTCGAGCTGGACGGCAAGATCCTCATCGTCGACTGCGGCGTGCTGTTCCCGGAGGAGACCCAGCCCGGCGTGGACGTGATCCTGCCGGACTTCGAGTACATCCGGGACCGCCTGGACGACGTGATCGGCGTGGTCCTGACCCACGGCCACGAGGACCACATCGGCGCGGTGCCGTACCTGCTGCGGATGAGGCCGGACATCCCGCTGATCGGGTCCACGCTGACCCTGGCCCTGATCGAGGCCAAGCTCGAGGAGCACCGGATCCGGCCGATCACCCTCACCGTGAGGGAGGGGGACACCGAGCACCTCGGTCCCTTCGAGTGCGAGTTCGTGGCCGTCAACCACTCCATCCCGGACGCCCTGGCCGTGGCCCTCAAGACACCGGCCGGCACCATCCTGCACACCGGTGACTTCAAGATGGACCAGCTGCCCCTGGACGGGCGCATCACCGACCTGCGCGCCTTCGCCCGGCTCGGCGAGGAGGGCGTGGACCTGTTCCTGACCGACTCCACCAATGCCGAGGTCCCCGGGTTCACCACCACGGAGAAGGAGATCGGCCCGGTCCTGGAGGGACTGTTCGCGCGGGCGGACAAGCGCATCATCGTCGCCTCCTTCGCCTCCCACGTCCACCGCATCCAGCAGGTCCTGGACGCCGCCGGCGCGCACGGGCGCAAGGTGTGCTTCGTCGGCCGGTCCATGGTGCGCAACATGGGCATCGCCGCCAAGCTGGGCTACCTGGACGTCCCGGAGGGGACCCTGGTGGACCTCAAGGAGGTCGACCGGCTGCCGGACCACGAGGTGGTGCTGATGTGCACCGGTTCCCAGGGCGAGCCGATGGCGGCCCTGTCCCGGATGGCCAACGGTGACCACCGCATCCAGCTGGACACCGGAGACCTGGTGGTGCTGGCCTCCTCGCTGATCCCCGGCAACGAGACCTCGGTGTTCCGCGTGGTCAACGGCCTGATGAAACTGGGCGCCGAGGTCGTCCACAAGGGGATGGCCAAGGTGCACGTCTCCGGGCACGCCTCCCAGGGCGAGCTGCTGTACTGCTACAACATCGTCAGGCCCACCCACGTCATGCCGGTCCACGGTGAGACCCGGCACCTGATCGCCAACGGCCGGATCGCCGAGGCCACGGGCGTGCCCGGGGAGAACGTCCTGCTGACGGAGAACGGTTCCGTGGTGGACCTCAAGGACGGGGTGGCCCGCGTCAGCGGCCAGGTCGAGTGCGGCTTCGTCTACGTGGACGGCTCCTCGATCGGCGAGATCACCGACGCCGACCTCAAGGACCGGCGCATCCTCGGCGAGGAGGGGTTCATCTCGGTGATCTCCGTGGTCAACCGCCAGACCGGCACGATCGTCTCGGGCCCGGACATCCACGCGCGTGGCGTGGCCGAGGACGATGCCGTGTTCGACGACGTCAAGCCGCGTATCGCCCGCGCGCTCGAGGAGGCGGTGCAGTCCAACGCGGACCACACCACCCACCAGTTGCAGCAGGTCGTGCGCCGCGTCATCGGCACCTGGGTGAACCGCAAGCTGCGACGCCGCCCGATGATCGTCCCGGTGGTCCTGGAGGCCTAGACGGGCCCGGCGACGGGCGCTCCGGCCCGGAAAGCCTGTGTTGGTCCGGGCCGGGGCCGTCGCCGGGCGGTACCGTACTTGCATGGCGACCCGTACTTCCCCGACGCGTTCGCAGTCCGGCCGGTCCTCGACGTCCCCCGCCCGCAAGGGCGCGGAACCGAAGTCCGCCAAGTCGTCTGCGCGCTCGTCCGGTTCCACCCAGCGCAACCGCACCGCATCCGCGGTGCCCGAGGCGCACGCAGAGCCGCAGGCGCCGGTCCTGTTGCGTGCGCTGCGCGGATTCTGGATGGCCATGGCCACGCCCGTCGGCGCCGGGGTCCGCAAGATCGGCCGCGACGCGAGGATCGCGCCGGAGGATCGCCGTGACGGCACCGGGTTCTTCCTGGTGGTCCTGGCCGCGGTCATCGGTTCCGTGGAGTGGTGGGGCCTGCGCGGGACCCCCGGTTACGGGACCGTGGTCCACAACATCGCCGCCGGCACCCTCGGCTGGGCGGCCCTGATCTTCCCCGCGGTGCTGCTGACCGTCGCCGTGCGCTACTTCCGCACCCCCCAGGAGCACCGGGACAACGGCCGGATCACCATCGGCCTGCTGGTGGTGACGGTGGCCGTCGCCGGTATCGCGCATCTGGTCGCGGGCCTGCCCACCGTCGCCGACTCCTTCGCCGAGCTCCTGGCCGGCGGGGGCATCGTCGGCTACCTCGTCACCACGCCGCTGGCCTCGCTCGTCACCCCCTGGCCCGTGTGGGCGCTGATGGTGGCGCTGGCCCTGTTCGGGGTGCTGATCGTCACCGCCACCCCGGTGGGCCAGATCCCGCAGCGGATCCGGGACGCCTACGCCTGGCTCACCGGCCAGCCCGACGGCGGTGCCCCCGGCTCCCGGGACGGCGCGCGTGGGGGACACGACCAGTCCTACCTCACCGAGCATGACCGCCCCTCCGGCCGCGGATCCCGTGCCGGCAGGGACCGTACGGCCGGCAAGGAGCGCACGGCCGGCACGGAGCTCGAGGCCGGCGAGGCCGCGAAGAGCGGCAAGACCGGCAAGGACGGCAAGGCCGGCAAGCGCAAGGGCGTCCGGCTGTTCGGCCGCGACGAGACGCCCACCGAGGTCCTCGACGACGCCGGGACCCCCAGCACCGAGGCCTACGAGACCGCCGTCATCGACGAGAAGCCGCAGGATGTGGTGGCCGAGCGGCCGCAGGACGAGGTGGCCGAGCAGCCCCCGGCCGTCCCGGCGGGCGTGCGGCGTCCCACCGCCGGGGAACTGGCCATCGCCCGCGCCAAGGAGGCGGCCGGGGTCAGGATCCCGAAGCCGGAGGAGACCGAGGACGCCGGCCCCTCGACCGAGCCCATCGGCGTGGTCGCACCCTCCGTGCCGGCGAATCCCGTCTCCCGGCCCGCGGAGCTGCCGCCGATGCCCGCCCGCTCGGAGCAGCTGCACCTGGGCGGGGACGTCACCTACACGCTGCCGGACTCCACGATGCTGCCCGCGGGCCCGCCCCCGAAGGAGCGCACCGAGGCCAACGACCAGGTGGTCGCCGCGCTGACCGAGACGCTGACCCAGTTCAAGGTGGACGCCGAGGTCACCGGCTTCTCGCGCGGGCCGACGGTGACCCGCTACGAGATCGAGCTCGCGCCGGGCACCAAGGTGGAGAAGGTCACGGCGCTGTCCAAGAACATCTCCTATGCGGTGGCCTCCTCGGACGTGCGGATCCTCTCGCCGATCCCCGGCAAGTCCGCGATCGGCATCGAGATCCCCAACGCCGACAAGGAGGTCGTCGCCCTGGGCGACGTGCTGCGCTCGAACGCGGCACGCAAGACCGACCACCCGATGGTGATGGGCGTGGGCAAGGACGTCGAGGGCGGCTACGTGATGGCCAACCTGGCGAAGATGCCGCACATGCTGGTGGCCGGCGCCACCGGTGCCGGCAAGTCCTCCTTCGTGAACTCCATGATCGTCTCGATCCTCATGCGCTCGACCCCGGACGAGGTGCGCATGGTCATGGTGGACCCCAAGCGCGTGGAGCTCACCGCCTATGAGGGCGTGCCCCACCTGGTCACCCCCATCATCACGAGCCCGAAGAAGGCCGCGGAGGCGCTGCAGTGGGTGGTGCGCGAGATGGACACGCGCTATGACGACCTCGCCGCCTTCGGCTACAAGCACGTGGACGACTTCAACAAGGCCGTCCGCGCCGGCAAGGTGACCCTGCCGCCGGACTCCAAGCGGGTCCTCAAGCCGTATCCGTACCTGCTGGTCATCGTGGACGAGCTCGCCGACCTGATGATGGTCGCCCCCCGCGACGTCGAGGACGCGATCGTGCGCATCACCCAGCTGGCCCGCGCCGCCGGCATCCACCTGGTGCTGGCCACCCAGCGGCCCTCCGTGGACGTGGTCACCGGCCTGATCAAGGCCAACGTGCCCTCCCGCATGGCGTTCGCGACGTCCTCCGTCACCGACTCCCGCGTGGTCCTGGACCAGCCCGGTGCCGAGAAGCTGCTCGGTCAGGGCGACGCCCTGTTCCTGCCGATGGGCAAGTCCAAGCCGATGCGCGTGCAGGGCGCCTGGGTCAACGAGTCCGAGATCCACGCCGTGGTGGAACACGTCAAGGGCCAGATGCAGGCCCAGTACCGGGACGACGTGGTGCCGGAGAAGGTCGAGAAGGTCATCGACGAGGACATCGGTGACGACCTGGACCTGCTGCTGCAGGCCACCGAGCTCGTGGTCACCACCCAGTTCGGCTCGACCTCGATGCTCCAGCGCAAGCTGCGCGTCGGGTTCGCGAAGGCCGGGCGGCTCATGGACCTCATGGAGTCCCGCGGCGTGGTGGGCCCCTCGGAGGGGTCCAAGGCCCGGGACGTGCTGGTCAAGCCGGACGACCTGGCCGGGGTGCTCGCCACCATCCGCGGCGACACGCCGCCGGCGGCCGCGCCCAGCGAGGACGCCCCCGAGGCCTATGCCGAGGACGTGGTCCACTCCGACCACGAGGCCGGCCGCCCGCCCGTGCGCGGTGCCACCGACCAGGAACTGGTGCGGGGCTCGCTCCCGGAGGACGACGGCTACGGCCGCGACCTCGTCGCCGAGGACCTGGCCGGGCGACGCTCGGCCCAGGACTGGTACGACGAGGAGGAGGACGAGGGCTCGGAGGACGCCTGGCAGCTCACCGGCCGGTGAGCCGCGGAAGGAACCGGCGGGTCCGTAGACTGCAGGGATGAACGAGAACTGGAACCTGCCCAACGTCCTGACCACGGTCCGGATCCTGCTGGTCCCGTTCTTCGTCTGGTTCCTGGTGGCCGGAGGCCCCGCCGGCGAGGACTCCCCGGGCATGCGGTGGGCCGCCTTCGCGGTGTTCGCCGTGGCCATGTACACGGACAAGCTCGACGGCGACATCGCCCGGGCCCGCGGACTGGTCACGAGCTTCGGGAAGATCGCCGACCCCATCGCGGACAAGCTGCTCACGGGCGCGGCCTTCATCGTGCTCTCGATGCTGGGGGAGCTGTGGTGGTGGGTCACCATCCTGATCCTGCTGCGCGAGTGGGGGATCACCCTGATGCGCTTCGTGGTGCTGCGCTACGGGGTCATGCCGGCCTCGCGGGGAGGCAAGCTCAAGACCGTGCTGCAGGCCGGGGCGCTGCTGCTGATGCTCGCCCCGCTGACCCCGCTGCTGGGGGACTGGTACCCCTGGGTCGGCTGGACCGCGATGGGTGCCGCCCTGGTCGTCACGCTCGTCACCGGCGCGGACTACGTCCTCAAGGCGGTCCGGATGCGCCGGTCCGCGCAGACCGGCGGGGCACGCCCATGAGCCTGCCGGCCGACGTCGTGACGGAGCTGATCCGGCGCGGGCTGCGGATCGCGACCGCCGAGTCCCTGACCGCGGGACTGCTGGCGGCGACGATCGCGGACGTGCCCGGTGCCTCCGCGACCCTGCAGGGAGGGGTCGTGGCCTACCAGAACGAGGTCAAGGAGCGACTGCTGGGCGTGGACCCGTCACGCCTCGCCAGCCACGGGGCCGTGGACGCCGGCGTCGCCGCCCAGATGGCGGAGGGGGCCCGCCGGAGGCTGGGCGCGGACATCGGCGTGGCGACCACCGGGGTGGCCGGGCCCGAGCCGCACCAGGGCCGGGCCGTCGGGACCGTCTACCTGGGCATCGCCGGACTGCCCGGTCCCGCCGCCGAGGAACTGCACCTGGACGGGGACCGGGAGGGTATCCGCCGCGGGACGGTCGAGGCCGCCCTGCGCAGCGTGCTGCGGCGCCTGGACCGGGAGGCACGGGCATGACGACCGCGATCGGGTTGATGGCCGACCCCGGGACGCCCGCGATCGTGGCCGGCCGGATCCGCGAGGCCCTCCAGGCGGAGCTGTCCCACAGGGTGGACGACAGCACGGAGTGGCGGATCGACGTGGTGGACGAGATCGTCCCCCTCGACGCCGACGGCAGTGTGGACCTGGTCCGCTGGACGACGCAGGTCGACGCGCGCCACGACTGGGAGATGGTCATCTACATCACGGACCTCCCGCGCTACGAGAACGGGCGTCCCGTGGTGGCCGAGATCTCACGGCGGGACAACGCCGCCGTCCTGTTCCTGCCCGTGCTCGGAGTCTTCCGGCTGGAGCGGCGGGTCGTGGAGACGATGTCCCGCCTGGTGGGGCACCTCTACCGGGGTGCCGTCGACGTCGGGCCGGAGGGCCGGACCGTGACCCGGGATCCGGAGCACCCGGAGGCGCTCAACGCCCTGGTGCCGCTGTCCGACACGACGTCCGAGTCCGCGGAGGCCTCCGAGCAGGTGTACGCGACCGGTCCCTGGGCCGTTCCGCGCCTGCTGACCGGGATGGTCCAGTCCAACCGCCCCGGGCGCCTGCCGGCCGCGATGACCGCCTCGGCGGCCGCCGCGTCCGCGGCGGGTGCGTACGGCGTCTTCTTCGGCAGCATCTGGACCCTCGCCGCGGACATGGGCGTGGACCGCCTCTCGGTGGTCACGGTGCTGGCCGTCATCGGCATGACGACCTGGCTGATCGCGACGAACGGGCTGTGGGCCCGCCGCAGCGACTGGTCCACCCGGCGGTGGGCGGCGATGGACAACCTGGCCACCGTCATCACCGTGGCCGTCGCCGCGCTGATGATCTACGCGGGACTGTTCCTGTTGCTGTTCGTGGCCTCCGTGGTGGTGGTCCCGCCGCACTACCTCACGGAGACGCTGGGGGTGGAGGCCGGGATCCAGCACTACCTCAAGCTGTCCTGGCTGGCGGCCAGCCTGGGCCTCATCGCCGGCGCGATCGGGTCCAGCTTCGACGATGACGAGGCCATCCGCAACGCCACCTACTCCCTGCGGGAGGCCGAACGACGGGCCCTGCACCAGAGGCTCGAGGAACGGGAGGATGAGAGACCCGAGCACCGCGCCCACGGGACGGGACCATGACGATGGCGTCACGATCCACGACCGGTCCGGTGGGGCCTTGTCACGGGGTGCCAGGGTGTCGCTAGTGTGGGACACGAGGATCCGGCGGGGCCGGGGGCCGGCGGTCGTGGCTGTGAATCCGCTGGGAACCCGCCGTCGCCGGGGTGCTCACGGGAACAAAAACCGGTGCCGAGCCGGTTATACAGGACAGTTGACCCGGCGCCCGCCGCACCACCGGCGAGTGCGCGTTCCCAGAACTCGTACAGGAGAAACCAGTAGACATGATGAAACAACCGGTTACCATCAACGGAATCACCCGTTGGCTGGCGACCGGAGAGAACATTCCAGCAGCCACTCCAGAGACCAAGGAGCACGCCGTGCCAGTCCTTCGCCAGGAAATCGGAGATGTGCTGCGAGACGTGCGTCAGCGCCAGGGGCGCACCCTTCGTGAGGTCTCGCACCACGCCCGCGTGTCCCTCGGTTACCTGTCCGAGGTCGAGCGCGGCCAGAAGGAGGCCTCCTCCGAGCTGCTGTCCTCGATCTGCGGGGCCCTGAACGTCCCGATGTCCCTCATGCTGCGTGAGGTGTCGGACCGCATCGCCCTTCAGGAGGGCGTGCACATCCCGGACCACATACCGGCGGACCTCGAGGCCGGCTACCGCCGGGACTCCCTCGTCGACGCACTGCCGGACGAGGTCCCGGACGATCTCGGCCAGCTGGCCGGCAGCCACTGACCACCGACGCGGCCGCAGACCCCCGGGGTCTGCGGCCACGTTCGTGTGCGGTGCGGAAGGGAACCCATGAGACTGAGTGAATTCCGTCGTCTGATGGACGAGGAGTTCGGCCCGGCCAACGCCGGGGTGATCGCCTCGTCGCTGGTCCTGCCCACCCTGGACACCACGGCGGACCAGGCCTTGGACGCCGGGTGGGATCCCCGCAGCGTCTGGCTCGACGTCTGCGACCTCCAGGGTGTTCCCGAGGACCGCCGGCTCGGCCGCGACATCCCGCCCAGGGACTGAACTCCCGGGAACCGGTGGACACGCCGGACGGCTATTCGAAAATACGTTCGAATGACGGTAGTCTCCTGCACAGGACTTCTCCGGAGCCGGAACCCGGGTATGTCATCCACAGCGACCGTCCTGTCCCGTTAACTCGTCCGGGCGGGCCGATAGGTTTCTCTACAGCACAAGGGATCGGCCCCGACGGCCGCCCGTCACCAACACAGACCCAGGGGTGAATCATGGCGTCAGCCAACGACCGCGAGAAGGCACTGGAAGCCGCACTGGCCCAGATCGACAAGCAGTTCGGCAAGGGGTCGGTGATGCGCCTGGGCGACGACGCGCGCGCACCGATCGAGGTGATCCCCACCGGTTCGGTGGGCCTGGACGTCGCCCTCGGTATCGGCGGCCTGCCGCGTGGCCGCGTCGTGGAGATCTACGGACCGGAGTCCTCGGGTAAGACCACCGTTGCTCTGCACGCCGTGGCCAACGCGCAGCGCAACGGCGGGATCGCGGCGTTCATCGACGCCGAGCACGCGCTGGACCCGGAGTACGCCCGGAAGCTCGGCGTGGACACCGACGCGCTGCTGGTGTCCCAGCCGGACACCGGAGAACAGGCCCTGGAGATCATGGACATGCTCGTGGGCTCCGGATCGCTGGACATCATCGTCATCGACTCCGTGGCGGCCCTGGTGCCCCGCGCCGAGATCGAGGGCGAGATGGGTGACAGCCACGTCGGCCTGCAGGCCCGCCTGATGTCCCAGGCGCTGCGCAAGATCACCGGCCGGCTGGCACAGACCAAGACCACGGCCATCTTCATCAACCAGCTGCGCGAGAAGATCGGCGTGTTCTTCGGCAGCCCGGAGACCACCACCGGTGGTAAGGCGCTGAAGTTCTACGCCTCGGTCCGCATCGACGTGCGCCGCATCGAGACGCTCAAGGAGGCGGGCAACGCGGTCGGTAACCGCACGCGCGCCAAGATCGTCAAGAACAAGATGGCCCCGCCCTTCAAGCAGGCCGAGTTCGACATCATCTACGGCGAGGGCATCTCCCGCCAGGGCTCGCTCATCGACATGGGCGTCGAGGAGGGCATCGTCAAGAAGTCCGGCGCCTGGTTCACCTATGACGGCGACCAGCTGGGCCAGGGCAAGGAGAACGCCCGTCGGTTCCTGAAGGACAACCCGGACCTGGCGGACGAGATCGAGACCAGGATCCTGGAGAAGCTCGGGATCGGCGTCGCGCCCGAGGAGGACTCGGCCGCTGAGCCTCAGCTGCGGGCCGTCTCCGGGGAGTCCCCGGCCCGATGACCCGCCGCCATCTTCGCGTGGTGCCGGATCCGGACCTTCCCGAGCATCTCGCGGACGATCCGGAACCGGCCGCCGAGGAGGTGGCCCGGTCCATCGTGTTGCGCCAGCTCACCGCCTCGCCGAAGTCCCGCCGGCAGCTCGAGGAGAAGCTGGCAGAGCGTCAGGTGCCGCCCGAGGTGGCGTCCGCGGTGCTGGACCGGATGGAGGCGGTGCGGCTCGTCGACGACGAGGCCTACGCCGAGTCCTACGTCGCCTCCCGGCAGCGCAGCCGCGGCCTGGCCCGCGGCGCGCTGCGGCGGGAGCTGCAGCAGAAGGGCGTCACCGGTGAGGCCGCCGAGCACGCCCTGGAGACGATCAGCGAGGACAGCGAGCGGGCCGCCGCCATCGAACTGGTGGAGAAGAAACTCCGCGGACGCCCGGTGCCCTCCGGGGATGACCCCGAGTCCCGGGCGGAGCGGGACAAGGTCGTGCGACGGCTCGCCGGCATGCTCGCCCGCAAGGGCTACGCACCCGGCATGGCGCTCGGGGTGGTCAAGGACGTGCTGGGCGGGCTGGAGCCCGACGACTAGAATGCTGCGGTGACTTCTGCCCTCCTGCCCCCCGATGACCGCACGTACCAGGTCCGCACCTTCGGCTGCCAGATGAACGTGCACGACTCCGAGCGCATCTCCGGTCTGCTCGAATCCGCCGGGTACTCCCCGGCAGACGAGGCCACGGAGCCGGACCTCGTGGTCTTCAACACCTGTGCCGTCCGGGAGAACGCGGACAACCGCCTCTACGGCAACCTGGGCAACCTGCGCTCGGTCAAGGACAACCACCCGGGCATGCAGATCGCGGTGGGCGGCTGCCTGGCCCAGAAGGACCAGAAGACCATCCTGGAGAAGGCGCCCTGGGTGGACGTGGTCTTCGGCACCCACAACATCGGCTCCCTGCCGGTGCTGCTGGAACGGTCCCGGCACAATCAGCAGGCGGAGCTGGAGATCCTCGAGTCGCTCGAGGTCTTCCCGTCCACCCTGCCTACCAAGAGGGATTCCACCTACTCGGGGTGGGTCTCCATCTCGGTGGGCTGCAACAACACGTGCACCTTCTGCATCGTCCCCGCCCTGCGCGGCAAGGAGAAGGACCGCCGCCCCGGGGAGATCCTCGCCGAGGTGCAGGCGCTGGTGGATGCCGGCGCCGTGGAGGTCACCCTGCTCGGCCAGAACGTCAACACCTATGGCGTCGAGTTCGGGGACCGGGGGGCCTTCGCGAAGCTGCTGCGGGCCTGCGGCGGGATCGAGGGCCTGGAGCGGGTGCGGTTCACCAGCCCCCACCCGGCCTCCTTCACCGATGACGTCATCGAGGCGATGGCCGAGACCCCGAACGTGATGCCGCAGCTGCACATGCCCCTGCAGTCCGGCTCGGACAAGGTGCTCAAGGACATGCGCCGGTCCTACCGGTCGAAGAGGTTCCTCGGCATCCTGGACAAGGTCCGCGACCGGATCCCGCACGCCGCCGTCACCACGGACATCATCGTCGGCTTCCCCGGGGAGACCGAGGAGGACTTCCAGGACACCCTGGCCGTCGTGGAGGCCTCCCGGTTCTCCTCCGCCTTCACGTTCCAGTACTCCATCCGCCCCGGGACGCCCGCGGGCGAGATGGAGGACCAGGTGCCCAAGCACATCGTGCAGGAGCGCTTCGAACGGCTGACCGCCCTGCAGGACAGGATCAGCGCGGAGGAGACGGCGAAGCTGCTCGGCACCCGCCAGGAACTGCTGGTGACCAACCAGCCCGGCAGCAAGGGCGCGGAGACCGGGCGGCTCGCCGGCCGCGCCCCGGACAACCGCCTCGTGCACTTCAGCGTCCCGGCGGGGGAGCAGGCGCCGCGCCCCGGGGACTTCGTCACCGTGACCATCACCGAGTCGCACCCCTACCATCTCATCGCCGACCCCACGGCCCAGGACTACCTCCTGCGCCGGTCGCGCTCGGGTGACGCCTGGGACCGTGCCCAGGCCGAGTCCTGCGGCGTGCCCGCACCGGGCGGGGTGGCCGGTGCCGCCGGGACCGCCGGGGTGAGCCTGGGCATGCCCTCCCTGCGCGTCGGTTCCTGAGCCGGTCCATGCAGGAGGTGATCGCCGTCGTCGGGCCCACCGGGACCGGGAAGTCCGACCTGGCGCTGGACCTGGCCGAACGCCTGGGCGGGGAGATCGTCAACACGGACGCCCTGCAGCTCTACCGCGGCATGGACATCGGCACGGCCAAGCTGCCCCCGGCCCAGCGGCGGGGGATCCGGCACCACCTCCTGGACGTCCTGGAGGTCACCCAGGAGGCCTCCGTGGCACGGTTCCAGGGTGCCGCGCGCGAGGTGATCGAGGACATCACCCGGCGGGGACTGAGGCCGGTCCTCGTCGGCGGGTCCGGGCTCTACGTGCGGGCCGCCCTCGACGAGCTCGAGTTCCCGCCCACGGACGCGGTCGTCCGGGCCCGCTTCGAGGAGCTGGCCGCGCGGGTGGGCCTGGACGGGATGCGCGAGCGACTGCGCGACGTCGACCCGGCCAGCGCGGAGCGGCTGGGCGACGTCCGCCGCGTGGTCCGTGCCCTGGAGGTCCATGAGCTCACCGGCCGGCCCTTCTCCTCCTTCATGCCCCGGCGCACCTATCTGCGGCCCACCGTCCAGATCGGCCTGGACCTGGACCGCGCCCGGTTGCATGCCCGCCTGTACGGGCGCGTGGTGGGCATGGTGGAGACCGGGCTCGTCGACGAGGTCCGGGACCTGGACGCCGCCGGCCTGCGGACGGGGAAGACCGCGTCCAGGGCCATCGGTTATGCCCAGGTCCTGCAGGTCCTCGACGGTCAGGCGGACCTGGACTGGGCCATCGAGGACACCGCGACCGCCACGCGCCGCTTCGCCCGCCGGCAGCTGACCTGGTTCCGGGCCGACCCTCGCGTGACGTGGTTCGACCCGACCGAGCCGCACCTGCTGGACCGGGTGCTGGCGCACCTGGGCGGACAGGTCCCGCCTAGACTGGCTCCATGACCCTGCCGATCGCCCAGGACCCCGACCGCCTGCGGACCGCCCTCGACCAACTGGGCGGCCTGCGCTATGCCAAGGGACAGGGCACCGGCAACGACTTCGTGCTCGTGCCCGATCCGGACGGGGAGACCGAGCTGTCCCCGGACCACGTGGCCGCCCTGTGCGACCGGCACTTCGGCGTCGGCGGTGACGGGCTGATCCGGGTGGTGGAGTCCTCTCATCTCATCGAGGGACGCGACCTGCTGCAGGACCACCCGGAGGCCGTCTGGTTCATGGACTACCGCAACTCGGACGGTTCCGTGGCCGAGATGTGCGGCAACGGCGTCCGCGTCTTCGTGCACTACCTCGCCGAACGCGGCCTGGTGGACCTGGCACCGGGGCAGGAACTCACCATCGGGACCCGCGCCGGGGTCCGCACCGTGACCCGGTTGGAGGACGGTTACGCGATCGACATGGGGCTGTGGAGTCTCATCGATCCCGAACTGGCCCGCGAGAGCGCCTCCGACTCGCTCGTGCTCGCGGCCGGGCTGGTGGACCCGCGGCCCGCCCTGAGCATCTCGCTGGGCAATCCGCACACCGTCGTGGCGCTCGCCGAGCCCGCCGAACTGGCGGCCCTGGACCTCACCCAGCAGCCGTCCGTGGACCCGGTGCCGCCCAACGGCACCAACGTCGAATTCGTCGTCGCGGCCGACCCGCTGTTCCACGGCGACGTCGGCCGGGTGGACCTGCGCGTGCACGAACGCGGCGTGGGCGAGACGCTGTCCTGCGGTACCGGTGCCTGCGCGGCCGCGGCCGCCGTCCGCCTCTGGGCCGGGGACGAGACGGCCACCCGGTGGCAGGTGGGGGTGCCCGGTGGCCTCGTGGGCGTGGATTTCCGCGCCCAGCCCGACGGCACCGAGCACGTGATCCTCTCCGGTCCGGCCGAGCTGGTCTTCGAGGGCACGGTGCTGTGAGCCCGGTCCGCTGGACGGTGCGGCCCGAGGACTCCGGAGGAGGGGACCGGGCGGCCGTCCGCCGCGTCGTGGAGGCCGCCTTCCCGACGCCGGCCGAGGCCGACCTCGTGGACGCCCTGCGCAGGGATCCGGGCGCCTGGCTGCCCGGGCTGTCCTGGGTCGTCGCGGACGCCCGCGACCCCGACGCCGGCCCCGTGGGACATGCACTGATCACCCGGTGCCACGTGGGCGGGGAACCGGCGGCCGCCCTCGCCCCCTGCTCCGTTCTCCCTGACCACCAGGGCCGCGGGGCGGGCACCGCGGTGATCGAGGCCGTGCTCTCGGCCGCGCGGGAGGCCGGGGAACGCCTCGTCCTCGTGCTGGGGCACGCCGGGTACTACCCGCGCTTCGGGTTCCGGCCGGCGTCGGGCCTCGGGATCAGCGCGCCGTTCGAGGCGCCGGACGAGGCGATGATGGCGCTCGTGCTCGGCGAACCGGTGCCCTCCGGACCGATCGCCTACCCGCCCGCGTTCGGGGTCTGAGCACGCATCCGTGGACCGGCGGGGGTCACCGCCCGAGGGCAACGGCCGGGATGACCCGCTGTCCTCCGCGCGGCCGGCGCGTTCCCGCACCCCGCCCCGGCCGGACGGGCCGGCTCAGGCGCGTTCGACCAGCAGGATCCGGAACCCCTTCTCCGTGGCGTGCCGGGAGACGCTGAACTCACCGGGGTGCCGTTCCTCCAGGGCGGACCGGATCCAGGGGAGCAGGGAGTCGGCCCCCAGGTTCTTCTGGACCACGAGGAAGGCCCGGCCTCCGGGTGCCAGCCGGGGGAGCCACTGCAGCAGGATCCCGTGCAGGGCCTCCTTGCCCACGCGGATCGGCGGGTTGGACCAGATCAGGTCGAACCGGGCGGACTCCGCCACGTCCTCCGGCCGGCACACGGTGACGCGGTCCAGGCCGAGGGCGGCGGCGTTGTCCCGGCACAGATGGGCCGCCCGGTCGTTGACCTCCACGGCGGTGACCTCCGCCTGCGGGCTGGACAGCCCGAGCGTGAGCGCCAGCGGTCCCCAGCCGCAGCCGATGTCCAGGAACCGGCCCGACGGCGGCGGCTCGGGGACGGTGCGGAGCATCGCCGCCGTGCCCTTGTCCAGGCCCTCCGGCGAGAAGATGCCGTTCGCCGTCTGCACCGCGACCTCCCGGCCGGCCAGGGTGAGCGTGATCCGGCGTCGACGCTCGGGCGTGGCGGGGTCGGCGGAGAAGTAGTGTGCGGAGTCCATCACCGCCCGATGTTACTTGACAGGGGCCATATACTGGACGGCATGTGGATTTTCCTGCGCTGAGCTGGCGTGAGCGACTGCTCACGGCTCCGGACCGATGACTCCCCGCGCTGACGGGTCGAGGATCGCTCCGTGATGGCAACCCACCCATCCAGCACCGTCCCGAACGCCCCGCCGCGGAATCGGCGTCGTTCGACGTGCACCCGCTCGGCCCCGCGCAGCGCCGCGGCCGACGGCCGATTCCCCGGGAGGTCCACCCATGGCCCCGAACAACCCCATCCCCAGCGGCACGCCAGACCCTTCGGGCGTCCGTCCGAGCGACTACCCTAGATACCACGCATCTTCCAAGGAGACCATGACCGAGAACCCCCAGCACGGGAACGACCAGCCGGACGAGACCCAGATCCAGGACGTGATCGAACGTATCCTGGCCGCCGATGCGGCCAGTGCCTCCGTCGAGCACGGCGTCAGGCCCACCGAGGGCCGTGCCCTGGCCCTGTCCGACGGCGACGACGGGCACACCGAGGCCGACGGTGAGCAGTTCGACCTCGCCGAGCGCCAGGCCCTGCGCCGGGTCACCGGGCTCTCCACCGAGCTCGAGGACATGTCCGAGGTCGAGTACCGGCAGTTGCGCCTCGAGCGCGTCGTGCTGGCCGGGCTCTGGTCCGAGGGCACCGCCGCGGACGCCGAGAATTCCCTGCGCGAGCTGGCGGCGCTCGCCGAGACCGCGGGCTCCGAGGTGCTCGACGGCCTCATCCAGCGCCGCCACACCCCCGATCCGGCCACCTTCCTCGGTAAGGGCAAGGCCGAGGAACTGCGGGACATCGTCGCGATGACCGGCGCGGACACCGTGGTCGTGGACTCGGAGCTGGCGCCCTCCCAGCGGCGTGCGCTCGAGGACGTGGTCCGGGTGAAGGTCATCGACCGCACCGCCCTGATCCTGGACATCTTCGCCCAGCACGCCAAGTCCCGTGAGGGCCGGGCCCAGGTGGAGCTGGCCCAGCTCGAGTACCTGCTGCCGCGACTGCGCGGCTGGGGTGAGTCCATGTCCCGTCAGGCCGGTGGCCGGGCGGCCGCCGGCGAGGGCATCGGCTCCCGCGGTCCCGGTGAGACGAAGATCGAGCTGGACCGCCGGCGGATCCGGACCCGGATGGCCAAGCTGCGCCGGGAGATCGCGGCCATGAAGCCCGCCCGCGAGACCAAGCGGGCCAACCGCCGCCGCAACAGGGTGCCGTCCGTGGCGATCGCCGGATACACGAACGCCGGCAAGTCCTCACTGCTGAACCGGTTGACCCATGCCGGGGTACTGGTGGAGAACGCCCTGTTCGCCACCCTGGACCCCACCGTGCGCAAGGCGGTCACCCCGGACGGGATCGGCTACACGCTCTCGGACACGGTCGGGTTCGTGCGGTCCCTGCCCACCCAGTTGGTCGAGGCGTTCCGCTCGACCCTCGAGGAGGTCGCGGACGCGGACGTGATCCTGCACGTCGTGGACGCCTCGCACCCGGACCCGGAGGGCCAGATCGCCGCGGTCCGCACCGTGCTGGCCGAGGTGGACGCGCGCCGGATCCCCGAGATCATCGTGCTGAACAAGGCCGACGCCGCGGACCCGGTGGCGATCGCCCGGCTGCGCCAGCGCGAACCCCGCTCGGTGGTGGTGTCCGCACGTACCGGTGAGGGCATCGCCGAGCTCGAGCGGGCCATCGCGGACGCCATCCCGCGTCCGGACGTGGCCCTGGACCTGCTCATCCCGTTCACGGACGGGGACGTGGTCTCCCGGTTGCACTCCCCGGATGCGGACATCATCTCCGAGACCTATGAGTCGGGAGGCACCCGGCTGCGGGTGCTGGTCCGCGAGGACCTCGCCGATGACCTGCGGCGTTTCTCCGTCGACCGGCCGGAACCGGCCGGGGCATGACGGACACGGCACAGCACACCGCTCCGGATCAGGACGTGCTCGCCCGGACCGAGGCCGAGCGGCAGGCCCTGCAGTGGCTGGACGCGGCCGTCGAGGCGACGGGCGGACAGCACCGCGAGGGCCAGCGCCGCATGGTCGTGGAGGTGGCCCGCTCCCTGGAGTCCGGGACCCACCTGCTCGTACAGGCCGGCACCGGCACCGGGAAGTCGCTGGCCTACCTGGTGCCGGCACTGCAGCACGCGGTGGACGCCGAGGCCCCGGTCGTGGTCGCCACCGCCACCCTGGCCCTGCAGGCGCAGATCATGCGCCGGGACGCCCCGCGGTTGCTGGAGGCCCTGCAGGACGAGTTGCCCCGGGAGATGACCGTGGCACTCGTCAAGGGCCGCTCCAACTACCTGTGCCGGCACAAGATCGACGGGGGCTTCCCCGAGGAGGACGGGCAGGCCCTGTTCGGCCTGGCCGACGACGGTGAGGCGATGGTCACCGGTGACGCGGGACCGACCAGCCCGCTGGGCCGGGAGGTCAAGCGGCTGCGCGACTGGGCCGAGGAGACCGAGTCCGGGGACCGGGACGACCTCGAGCCCGGGGTGAGTGACCGGGCCTGGCGCCAGGTCTCGGTCTCGGCGGTCGACTGCATCGGCGCCCAGCGCTGCCCGATGGCCGAGGAGTGCTTCTCGGAACGGGCGCGGGCCGATGCGGCCGAGGCCGACGTGGTGGTGACCAACCACGCGTTGCTGGCCATCAGTGCCTTCGAGGGCCTGGCCGTCCTGCCGGAGTTCGACGCGGTGATCGTGGACGAGGCCCACGAGCTGCAGGACCGGGTCACGGGGGCGGTGACCGGACAACTGTCCGGAGCCATCGTCCAGGCGGCCGGTTCCGCGGCACGCAAGCACACGGCGATCGCGGTCGAGGACCTGATGCAGGCCGGCGTCGGGCTGGACGCGGCGTTCGCCGCCACTCCCACGGGACTCATCCCGCGCGGGCCGGACGAGGTCCAGCAGAACGCCCTGCGGGCGGTCCGGGACGCGGCGCGGCAGGGGCTCAGCGACTCCAAGGGGCCCGGTGGGGCAGGCGGTTCCGCCGAGGCGGCCGACGGTGGCCGGCAGATGGCACGCTCACGGCTCCAGGAGGTCCTCGAGGTGGCCGAGAGGATGCTCGACGCCGTCCCGGACGCGGACTACCCCGAGGTGCTGTGGGCCTCCCGTCCGGGCCGCTTCGAGCCGGGGACCGGATGGGTCCCGGGTGACGAGACCGCCGCGCCGGTGGTGTGCGTCGCCCCGTTGTCGGTGGCCGGCCGGCTCCGGGAGGGGTTGTTCGGCCAGGCGACCACGGTACTGACCTCCGCGACCTTGACGGTGGGGGAGTCCTTCGACCCCGTGGCGGGCTCGCTCGGCCTGCTCGGGCCGGGCGCTCCGCGATGGACCGGGGTGGACGTGGGCAGCCCCTTCGACTACCCGCGCCAGGGCGTGCTCTACGTGGCCCGGCACCTGCCCCGGCCCGGCCGGACCTCCTCCCCGGACGCCTACGACGAGCTCGAGTCCCTGCTGCGCGCCTCCGGGGGAGGGGCACTGTGCCTGTTCTCCTCGAGGCGCGCGGCCGAGGACGCCGCCGCGGAGATGCGCAGCAGGCTGGGGGCGGCGCCCCAGATCCTCTGCCAGGGCGACGCCACCCTCTCGGCCCTCGTCCGCCAGTTCGCCTCCGAACCGGACACCTGCCTGTTCGGGACCATGAGCCTGTGGCAGGGCGTGGACGTGCCCGGATCGGCCTGCCGTCTGGTGGTGATCGACCGCATCCCGTTCCCCCGTCCGGACGACCCGCTGGGGACCGCACGCACCCGGGAGGTCAGCCGTCACGGCGGCAACGGGTTCATGGCCGTCTCGGCCGCCCACGCCGCCGTGAGGCTGGCCCAGGGCGCCGGCCGGCTGATCAGGACCACCACGGACCGTGGCGTCGTGGCGGTGCTGGACCCCCGGCTGGCCACCGAACGCTACGGAGGGTTCTTGCGGTCCACCCTGCCGGACTTCTGGCCGACCACCGACCCGGCTGTGGTGCGGGGCGTGCTGGAACGCCTGCGCGACCCGGCCTAGGGATCACGAGCGGTCGACGGCCGAGAGCAGCTCCAGCACCTCGACCGTTCGGATGCCCCGCCAGTCCAGGCCCTGGCCCGGGCACCACGCGGCCCAGTCGACGTGCCAGCCCCCATCGGACTGCTGGCCCATGACGACCCGGTCGACGTCTGCCCGGAGCTGCCTGTCGGTGAAGAGCAGGCGCGCGGGGGTCGCGGCCCCCGGCTCGATCACCGGGGCCGACCACGGGTCGGCGGCCAGGTCCCAGGGGTGCAGTCGTTCGCCCTCGGCCCCGCCTTCCACCGGCAGCGCACCGTCGCGGTCCAGGCGGGAGCGCCATGTCTCGATCGCCGCGGTCTCGGCAGGACCCTCGGTGCGGGGACCCCGGTCCGCGGCCAGGAAGCGCAGGGCGTACTTGACGGCGTAGGCCGACAGCCCACCCTCCCGCAGCTGGGAGCGGCACCACTCCGTGGCCGCCTCGGCCCACCCGCCGACGAAGCCGGTCCGGAGGGCGGCGGCCGCGAAGCCGAAGGTGAGGTGTGATCCTCCGGGCCACAGCTGTACCCAGGGCGCGTGCGGCCAGGCCAGGGAGGGCTCGGTGACGAAGGGCAGCGAACCGTCGAGCCCGGACGCCGAGGCAGCCCACTCGAGCGCGCTGCGGAACCAGGGATGGTCGGCCAGGTCCCACCCGGCCAGCAGGTCGAGGGCGGTGAGGGTGGCGAGGGGCTCGCTCACCGGGGAGCGGACATCGGGCTCCAGGCCGTGACCGAATCCGCCGTCGGGGTTGCGATACGCGCCCAGCGCCGCCAGGACGCCCTCGGGACCGCCCCCGTGCAACAGCAGGTCCAGGCGACGACGCTCCAGGAGCCGTCCCCGGGTGTAGACGAAGCGCTCGGCGTCCGCCACCCGGACGCCTCTCGGGAAGGGACGGTGGTTCATCGCCGCGCTCCGCATCAGTGTCCCGGTCAGAGGGCCCGCAGGACCGTGACCACCTTGCCCATGACCGTCGCCTCGTCTCCGAGGATCGGCTCATAGGCCGAATTCTGCGGCAGCAGCCACGTGTGCCCGTCGCGCTGCCGGAACGTCTTGACGGTGGCCTCATCATCCAGCAGGGCCGCCACGATGTCACCGTTCTGGGCCGAGTTCTGCTGGCGGACCACCACCCAGTCCCCGTCGCAGATCGCGGCATCGACCATCGAGTCACCGGAGACCTTGAGCATGAACAGCTCTCCCTCGCCGGTGAGCTGGCGGGGGAGCGTCATGACGTCCTCGACCTGCTGGTCGGCCAGGATCGGCCCGCCGGCGGCGATGCGACCGACGAGCGGGACCGGGACGGAGGTGCCCTCCACCGCACCGGTGTGCAGGGCCGTGACCGGAGCCGGGCGGTCGGCGGTGTCCGGGGCGCCGGCCGCGGCCGTCGACACGGGCTGTCCGTCCTCGTCCAGCAGGACCTCCATGGCGCGGGGCCGTCCCGGATCCTTGCGGATGTACCCCCACTTCTCCAGTTGACCCAGCTGATGGGTCACCGAGGACAGCGAGGCCAGTCCGGCGGCGTCACCGATCTCCCGCATCGACGGCGGGTACCCGTGCTGCGCGATGGCCGAGCGGATCGACCCCAGGATGACCCGCTGGCGCGCGGTCAGCGTCCGGGCGGCAGGGGCGGGCTGGGAGTCCGGTTCGGGTCGGGGAGTCCGGGAGGCCATTCGAAGATCCGTTCTTAGCGTGTCCGTGGTGCCGGTTGAGATGTCTCATGGTCGGCCCGCGGGGAGTTGACGGGCCATCACGTGCCTCAGAGGCTACCGGAGGGGCAGGGCGGATTCAAAGATATGTTCGAATAATGTTTGGCGTGTTTCGAACAGACGTGCTAGACAAGAGGGCGAACGGATAGAACACACGTTCGAACAGCCCGGTCGCCCCGGGCGGAGAGGTTGAAGAGCATGAGCACTGCAGCATCGGTCGTGACCCGCACCGCCGGCTCGGCCGGATTCCACCTGAACCGTCGTGGCCGTTTCCTCTTCGTCGGACTCCCGATCCTCGTCGTGGCCGCGCTGGCGGCCGCGGCCGCCGTGTTCCTGGGCGCCCATGCCGTGGCCCCGGCCGCAGCATCGCCGGAGCGCCCCGTGGTCGCCCCGGTCGAGTCCGTCACCGTGGACTACGGTGACACCCTGTGGTCCGTGGCCGGCCAGGTGGCCCCGGACGCTCCGCGCAATCAGACCATCCTGCGGATCGGCGAGCTCAATGACCTGACCGGTTCCGAGCTGCAGCCGGGGCAGGTCCTCTTCGTCCCCCGGGGCTGACGCGGGCACCACCGGAACGTCCGCGGCCTCGGCCGGCCCGTCGCCCGGTTCGAGCCGCGTCAGAGGGGGGACCGTGGCGTGCCATGCACGGACGTCACCGGGGCTCGGGGGACTGACTGAGCGCCTAGGCTGTCTCGGGTGAGTGATGAGGATGCGATCTCGAATCCGGAGGCCCTGGCCGCCCTGCCGTTGCGTGAGAACCTGCGGGGCCTGAGCCCCTACGGTGCGCCCCAGCTGGACGTGGCGGTGGCGCTGAACACGAATGAGAACACCCATCCGGTCCCGGACGAGGTGGTCGCCGCCATCGCGGAGTCGGTGGCCGCTGCCGCCGTGACGCTCAACCGCTACCCGGACCGTGAGTTCACCGAACTGCGCAAGCGCCTGGCGGAGTACCTGGGGCACGGGTTGTCCGCGGCGAACCTGTGGGCCGCGAACGGTTCCAACGAGATCCTGCAGCAACTGCTGCAGGCCTTCGGTGGGCCCGGGCGCACCGTGATGAGCTTCCCGCCCACCTACTCGATGTACCCGCTGCTGGCCGCCGGCACGGACACCCGGTACGTGGCCGGTGTCCGCGGGGAGGACTTCTCCCTGACGGCCGCCTCCGCGGCGGCCCAGGTCGCCGAGCACCGGCCGGACGTGGTCCTGTTGTGCTCCCCGAACAACCCGACCGGCACCGCCCTGGGGCTGGACGTGGTGCAGGCCGTCTATGACGCCACCGAGGCCTACGGGGGCATGGTGGTCGTGGACGAGGCCTATGCCGAGTTCGCCCTCGCCGGCACGCGCTCCGCGCTCACCCTGTTGCCGGGCCGGCCGCGCCTGGTGGTCTCCCGGACCATGTCGAAGGCCTTCGCGCTGGCCGGCGCCCGCCTGGGCTATCTCGCCGCCGCACCGGAGGTCACCGACGCCCTGCGCCTGGTGCGCCTGCCCTACCACCTCTCCGCGGTCTCCCAGGCCACGGCCAACGCCGCCCTGCAGCACTACGACGTCCTGCTCGAGAACGTCGAGGACATCAAGGCCCAGCGCGACCGGATCGTGGAGGGGCTGCGCGATCTCGGTCTGGCCCCGGCCGTCTCGGACTCCAACTTCGTGTTCTTCGGCGGACTGGCCGATTCCCACGCGGTGTGGCAGGGCCTGCTCGAGCACGGGGTCCTGGTGCGCGACGTCGGGATCCCGCACCACCTGCGTGTCACCGCCGGGACCGAGGCGGAGACCACGGCGTTCCTCACCGCCCTGCGGGAGGTCCTGGCCGAGGCACCCGCCACGACGTCCGGCCAGTGACCGGCCCGGTAGACTGGACCACCGGATCCCCCCAACAGCAAGGAGCTGACAGAGCATGGGCGCAGAGCTGATCTCCGGCCGGAAGGCGCGGATGCAGCGCACCACCAGCGAGTCCGACGTCTACGTCGAGATGGACCTGGACGGAACCGGCACCTCCGAGATCTCCACCTCGGTGCCGTTCTACGACCACATGCTCACGGCACTGTCCAGGCACTCGCAGATCGACCTGACGGTCCGCGCTACCGGGGACACCCACATCGACGTCCACCACACCGTCGAGGACGTGGCCATCACCCTCGGCGAGGTGCTCAGGACGGCGCTGGGGGACAAGAGGGGCATCCGCCGCTTCGGCGAGGCCTCGGTGCCGCTGGACGAGGCCCTGGCGCGCGCCGTCGTCGACGTCTCCGGCCGACCGTACCTGGTGCACGAGGGCGAGCCCGAGGGCCAGCAGTACCACCTGATCGGCGGACACTTCACCGGGTCCATGACCCGGCACGTGTTCGAGTCGATCACCTACCACGCCTCCATCTGCCTGCACATGGACCTGGTCCGCGGCCGGGACCCGCACCACATCGTCGAGGCCCAGTTCAAGGCCTTCGCCCGCGCCCTGCGGGCCGCGGTCGAGGACGACCCCCGGGTCACCGGGGTGCCCTCCACCAAGGGTGCGCTCTGATGGCCGGTGTCACCGGCGCCGCCCGTCCCACCGTCGCCGTCCTGGACTACGGGTCCGGCAACACCCACTCCGCCGTGCGCGCCCTCCAGCGCGCCGGGGCGGATGCACGACTGACCGCGGACGCGGACGAGGTGATGAACGCCGACGGGCTCGTGGTCCCCGGAGTGGGCGCCTTCCAGTCCGTCATGGCCGCCCTCAAGGACCTCGGCGCGACCCGGTGGATCGGCCGGCGGGTGGCCGGGGGCCGGCCCGTGCTCGGCATCTGCGTGGGTCACCAGATCCTCTTCGACGCCGGCGTGGAGCACGGCGTGCGCACCGAGGGCATGGGCGAGTGGCCCGGCGTGGTCGAGGCCCTGCCGGCGCCGATCGTGCCCCACATGGGCTGGAACACCGTGCGCCCGGCCGAGGGCTCCGCGCTCTTCCGGGGCATCGAGGACGAGCGCTTCTACTTCGTGCACTCCTACGGCGTCCTGAAGTGGGAGTTCGACCAGGCCCACGAGAAGATCGCCCCGCCCAAGGTGACCTGGGCGAACCACGGAGGGGACTTCATCGCCGCCGTGGAGAACGGCCCGCTCGCCGCCACCCAGTTCCACCCCGAGAAGTCCGGTGACGCCGGGATGCAGCTGCTGGCCAACTGGCTCGGAACCCTCTGATGCCCTTCTGGTCCACCCTGCTCATCGCCCTGGGCGGGCTGCTGATCGGTGGCGCCTGGTCGCTGCGCCAGCAGAAGGCGCCCGTATGGCTGCAGGTCGGCTTCCTCGTGTGCGCCGTGCTGGCGATCATCGCCGGTTTCGTCACCGCCTCGTCCTAGACCACCTCGTCCGATCGAACCGAGAGGAACCCCCTCATGAGCCAGACCCCGCAGAGCGCACCGGCGCTGGAACTGCTGCCCGCCGTCGACGTCCAGGACGGCCAGGCCGTGCGCCTCGTCCAGGGCGAGGCCGGCTCCGCCACCTCCTACGGCGACCCGCTCGAGGCCGCCCTGGCCTGGCAGAAGGCCGGCGCCGAGTGGATCCACCTGGTGGACCTGGATGCCGCCTTCGGCCGCGGGGACAACCGGGACGTGATGTCCCGCGTGGTGGACGAGCTCGGCGTGAAGGTCGAGCTCTCGGGTGGCATCCGGGACGACGCCTCGCTGGAGAACGCCCTGGCGATGGGTGCCACGCGCGTGAACCTCGGCACGGCGGCCCTGGAGGACCCGGAGTGGACCGCGCGGGTCATCGAGCGCTTCGGCGACCAGGTCGCGGTCGGCCTGGACGTGCGCGGCACCACCCTGGCCGCGCGCGGCTGGACCAAGGAGGGCGGTGACCTCTGGGAGGTGCTCGACCGCCTCGAGCAGGCCGGTTGCGCCCGCTACGTGGTCACGGACGTCACCAAGGACGGGACGCTGAGGGGCCCGAACACCGAGCTGCTGGCCGAGGTGTGCACCAAGACGCCGAAGCCCGTGGTGGCCTCCGGTGGCATCTCCTCGCTGGAGGACGTGGCCGCGCTGTACGCCATGGTCGGCCGGGGCGTGGAGGGCGCCATCATGGGCAAGGCCCTGTACGCCGGCCGGTTCAGCCTGGAGCAGGCCCTGCTCGTGTCCCGCGGCGTGAGCGTGGAGGACGCCGTGAAGCAGGCCCCCATCCAGTGACCGGCCAGGACCGGGAGCGCCACCTGCCCGGGCACATCGAGGCGGCCATCCGGCGCAACCTGGAGCGCCAGCACCGGGACGAGTCCGGCCGCCCGGCGGACTCCGCGGGCGTCGCCTGGGAGGGCCGGGACCTGGGCGGGGCCGGGATCGACGGCTCGGCCAACCCGTTGCACGCCTTCGACACCGACGACGGCACCGCGGACCCGGCCTGGGGCCCGGTCCTGGACCGGTTGGCGGCCGGTGAGGCCGGCGAGGCCGAGGTCGTGGACGCCCTGTCCCGCATGCGGGTCTTCGCCGCCGTGCTGCCGACCGTGGCCGAGCACGACGACCACGGTGGTGACGGGCCGCACGGGGACGGACCGCACGGGGACAAGGAGGCGGACGTCGCGCTGGTGACGCTCAGGGCCCCCGACGGCCGGGCCGCCCTGCCCGTGTTCACCCACGTCCCGGCGCTGACCGCCTGGCACCCCGAGGCGCGGCCGGTGGCGACCTGGATGCCGCGGGCCTGCCTGTCCGCCGTGGACGAGGGTGCCGAACTGGTCGTCGTGGACCCGGCAGCCGAGCGCACGTTCGTGGTGCGCCGCCCGGCTGTCTGGGCACTGGCCCGGCAGCAGGCCTGGATCCCGTCCTACCAGGACACCGAGCTGGCCGAGGAACTGGCGTCCGTGGTGGACCTGGTGCCCGGGCTCGCGAGGATCGCGCTGACGCCGGGGGCCGGCGTGGCCTCCCGGACCGCCTCCGGCGCCGTGCTGCCCGGTGGGGGCTCCGGACCGGAACTGCGGCTGGTGGCCTACCCGGACCCCGCGCTGGCGACCTCCGGCGACGAGGCCGCGCTGCGGCTGATGGCCGCCACCCTGCAACAGGTGCTCGGTGAGGTGCCGGCCCTGGCCGAGCGGGCCGACTCCGTGGAGATCACGGTCAGCCGGTAGTCCCGGGACCCTCCGGTACCCGTTCGCCGTCCTCCAGGGCGCAGCCCAGCCGGGAGAAGACCCGCAGCAGGGTCTCGGTCTCCTGCTCGTCGAGCCGGTCCATGAACAGGTCCTTCACCTGGCGCGCGTGCAGGGTCGCTGCCTTGCGGAACAGGCTCCGGCCGGCGTCGGTGATGACGGCCTCCGAGCCACGGCCGTCCTCCACGCAGGCGCGACGCTCCACGAGCCCGCGCTTCTCCAGGGTCTTGACCTGATAGGTCACCCGCGAGGGCGAGAACACCATCAGGCTGGCCAGCTCGCCCATGCGCAGGTGCCCGCCCGGGGCCTCGGTGAGCAGCAGCAGCAGGTTGTAGTCGGCCAGGTGCAGGTCCACACCCGCCTTCAGGCTCCGCTCGAGGCGGTCCTGCAGCAGGGCGGTCGCCTCGAAGTAGGCGCGCCAGGCCTGACGGGAGGTGTCCGCCGGCTGCCGTCCCGGGACCGCGCTGCGGGACCACGAGCCGGTGTCACTCTCCGCGGAGGAGCTGGTCAAAGGGAATCACCTCCAGGGGTGCGGGCGCACCGGAGGCCCGGCGCGGGCGGGCGGGGAACCGTCCGACCACCGAGGCCAGGTCCGCCCCGGCCGCGGCGATGCGGGTCTGCAACGGCGTGGTGCGGGTGGAGGCCTGGCCGCCCTCGACCTCGCCCCAGTCGTCCGAGGCGGCGAAGATCCCTGAGGAGAGCACCTTGGTGCGCAGGTAGCTGAACAGCGGGCGCATCGCCGTGTCGATCATCAGCGAGTGCCGCGGCGTGCCGCCGGTCGCGCCGAGAAGCACCGGGACGTCCCGGACGGCGTCGTCCTCCACGAGGTCCCAGAAGGACTTGAACAGCCCCGAGTAACTGGCCTTGAAGGTGGGGGAGACGGCGATGATGCCGTCGGCCTGGGACACCTCCTCCAGGGCCGCCTGCAGCGCCTCGGACCGTGACGGGTTGACCATCGCCTCGGCGATGTCCGTGGCCAGCAGGCGCAGCTCCACCACGTGCACCTCCGGGACGATTTCCTCGGCGGAGAGGCGGTCAGAGGCGGCGGCGGCCAGCCGGTCGGCCAGCTGGCGGGATGACGACGGGTCGCCCAGCCCGCCGGAGACCACCACCAGGTGCCGGGCCTGCGGGGTGAACGGGTCGGTGGACTCGGGTGCGCCGAACGCCTCCGGGCCGCCGAGGTCCGGTAGCTCCTCCACGGCTCAGGCCCCGGCCTTCTCGGAGGCCTGGGCCTTCTCGGCGCGCTCCTGGGCGTCCTTCCAGGCCTGTGAGCCCTCCGCGCCGCCGGGCACCGGGTCCTCGCCGCGCTCGTGGCGGGCCACCAGGAACTCGTGGGTGGGGGCCTCCGGGACGTCGGCGGGCTTCAGGGCGGCGAACTCCTTGCGCAGCACGGGCAGGACCTCCTCGCCGAACAGGTCGATCTGCTCCAGCACCACGTCCGTGGGCAGTCCCGCGTGGTCGATGAGGAACATCTGGCGCTGGTAGTCGCCCACCCAGTCCCGGAAGGACAGGGTGCGCTCGATGACCTGCTGCGGGGAGCCCACGGTCAGCGGGGTCATCCGGGTGAACTGCTCCAGGGACGGGCCGTGTCCGTAGACCGGGGCGTTGTCGAAGTAGGGGCGGAACTCGTTGACGGCGTCCTGGGAGTTCTTGCGCATGAACGCCTGGCCGCCCAGGGCCACGTAGGCATGGTGTGCCTTGCCGTGGCCGTAGTACTCGTAGCGTTGGCGGTAGAGCTGCACCATCTGGATCACGTGTTCCTTGTTCCAGAAGATGTTGTTGTGGAAGAAGCCGTCGCCGTAGTAGGCGGCCTGCTCGGCGATCTCGGCCGAGCGGATGGAACCGTGCCAGACGAAGGGCGCGACGCCGTCGAGCGGCCGGGGGGTCAGGGTGAAGTCCTGCAGCGGGGTACGGAAGCGGCCCTGCCAGTCGACGTTCTCCTCGTGCCACAGCCGGTGCAGCAGGTGGTAGTTCTCCACGGCCAGTGGGATGCCCTGGCGGATGTCCTTGCCGAACCAGGGGTAGACCGGGCCGGTGTTGCCGCGGCCCATGGTCAGGTCCACGCGGCCCTCGGCCAGGTGCTGGAGGTAGGAGTAGTCCTCGGCCAGGCGCACCGGGTCCATCGTGGTGATCAGGGTGGTCGCCGTGGACAGGATCAGCTTCTGGGTCTGGGCGGCCAGGAACGCGAGCAGGGTCGGCGGGTTGCCGGGGGCCACGAAGGGCGGGTTGTGGTGCTGGCCCGTGGCGAAGACCTCGAACCCGGCCTGCTCGGCGTGCTGGGCGATCCTGACGGTGTCCTTGATGCGCTGGTGTTCGGTGGGCGTGGTGCCGTTGGTCGGATCGGTGGTGATGTCACCGATGGTGAAGACGCCGAACTGCATGGTTGCTCCTCGAGTGGTGTGCCGGTGCTCTGGTGGCCTGCCATCAGATTAGTGCAAATTTGAATCACCTGTACAACCGTCCCCTGGGCAGGACTATTCCCGACGGCGGCCGGGCCCCGCAACGGACCGGGTGCGCTCCGGGTGCGCGATCGGCCGAGGGGGCCCCGAGGTCACCGACCCGTCCGGGCGGGCCACCGGGTGCCCCGGGCCGACCTGCGCGTTCGCCACCCCACCCGGATAGCATGCTGGGGTGAACTTCGCCGCCTACGGACACCTGCTGCGGGACCAGCGGATCCGCCGCGTCCTCGGCGTCGGGTTCGTCGCCCGGTTTCCCAACGCCGCCCTGGGCATCATCCTGACCCTGCACGTGGCCGTGACCCTGGGGGAGGGGTACGGGGCGGCGGGGCTCGCCGTGGCGGCCATGACCCTCGGCATGGCCGTGGGCTCCCCGTGGCGCGGCCGGCTGGTGGACCGGCTCGGCCTGCGCCGGGCCCTGGTGCCGTCCGTGGTCACCCTGGGGGTCATCTGGACCGCGGTGCCGTTCCTGCCCTTCGCCTGGCTGCTCGTCGGGGCTTTCCTCGGCGGCCTGTTCGCCGTGCCCGTCTTCTCCCTGGTGCGCCAGTCCATCGGCGTGCTGACGCACGGCGCGCGGCGCGAGACCGCCTTCGCCCTGGACTCGATCATCACCGAGACGATCTTCATGATCGGCCCCGCCGTCGGTGCCGTCGTCGCCACGGCCTGGTCCAGCGCCTGGGGGATGGCCATCGTCGGGTGGTCCGCGACGCTCGCCGGGCTCTACCTGATGTGGTTCAACCCGCCCACTCGCTCCTCGCAGCTCGCCCGCCCCGGCAGCAGTGGGGAGTACACGGCCGAGGAGGACCTGCGCCGGGCCGTGGACGGCGCCGTCCACGGTGCCCCGGCCCACCTGGACCTGACCGCCACCGAGGTGCCCACGGGCGCCATCCCCGTCATCCGGGGGGAGGACCACCGGCCCGGCACCGGGGCGGACGAGGGCGTCCGCACCGGCCCGTTCGCCCGCCTAAAGGCCTCGTTCGGCTGGCTCAGCGGCACTGCGCTCGCGGTCCTGGCGGTCTCGATGGGCTCGGGCATGCTGATGTCCGGCACCGAGGTGGCGATCGTCGCCGAACTGGAGCGCTCCGGGCAGGCCGCCCAGGCCGGCGTCGTCATTGCGTTCTGGTGCGGTGCCTCCGCGGTGGGCGGCATCCTCTACGGCGCGCTGGGCCGTCGGCTCTCGCCGCTGCTGCTCCTGACGCTGTTCGCCCTGGGGACCCTGCCGATGGCCCTGGTGGACGGCGTGTGGGCCCTGGCGGTCATCTCCCTCATCGGGGGACTGTTCACGGCTCCGACGCTGGCGGCCGCCTCCGCCCTGATGGCGCACGTGGTCTCCGAAGACCGCCGCGGCGAGGCCATGGGCTACTACGGATCGGCCATGACCGCCGGGGCCGCCCTGGGTGCCCCCGCCGCCGGGGCGTTCATCGACGGCATCTCGGCCGAGGCGGGCTACGTGTTCGCCGCGGCCGTGGCGCTGCTCATGGTGGGACTCGCGGTCCTGGCACGGACGATGCTGCGGCGGCGCCGCAGGGCCCGGGCCTAAGGGCTCGGGCAGGCTGGCGCCGCGGCAGGCCACCGGACGCCTCGCGGACGGCGAGGGCTGAACGGGCCGGGCATCCCGGGGTCGACCCGACTCGCGGCCCCCGGTGGTACGGTCGGCACCGTGAGCGCTGAGGACCACGCCGCCGATCGCTGTGCCCACACGGCGGCCCCGGCCGTCGACCTGCCGGATTTCCCCGTCCCGAGCCACGATCCGCGCGCCGTCTCGGACGCCATCCGGCCCGATGCGCGGATCGCGCTGTCCTCGTCCGGGGCGATGGTGCTGCTGCGGCATGTCGACGTGGTCGCGGCCGCCCGGGACCCCGAGGTGTTCTCCTCGGCCGTCTCCCGGTTCCTGCAACTGCCCAACGGCCTGGACGGGGAGGAACACGCCGCGTTCCGCCGCCTGATCGAGCCGTACTTCACCGCCGAGCGCATGGCTGCCCTGGAACCGGGGGTGCGCGAGGCCGCACGGCAGGTGTGCGCTGAGGTGACGGGCGCGGCGGGGGTGGGCACCGGGGCCGTGGGGTGTGACGCGGTCGGCGAACTCGGCTCCCGGTTCGCCGTGCGGGCGATGATGCGATGGCTCGGGTGGCCGGCGGGCCTGGAACCGACCCTGCTGGAGTGGATGGCGGACAACCAGACGGCCACCCGGTCCGGGCGGCTGGACGCCACCGCGGACGTGGCCCGGCGGTATGACGAGATCATCCGGTCCGTGCTGGCACCGCGGCGCGGCAGGGGCGGTGACGCGGACGGCAGTCGCCAGGACGTGACGGCGGAGCTGATGAGTGACCGGGCACTGGGCCGGCCGCTCCGGGACGAGGAGCTGGTCTCCGTCCTGCGGAACTGGACCGGTGGGGACCTGGGTTCCATCGCCTTGAGCCTCGGTGTGGTCCTGCACTACCTGGCCACCCACCGGGTGCTCCAGGCCCGGATCCGATCGGGCCTCACTCGGCGCGAGCTCACCGCGATCGTGGACGAGATCCTGAGGATCGACGACCCGTTCGTCGCCAACCGGCGCATGACCACCTGCCCGGTCTCCCGGGGCGGACTCCAGGTGGCCGCGGGCCAACGGGTGGTCCTGAACTGGACGTCGGCGAACCGCGACGAGGAGGTCTTCGGCGACCCCGACCGCTTCGATCCGGACGGCAACGCCGGGAACAACCTGGTGTACGGCACGGGTCCGCACGTGTGTCCCGGCCGGCCCCTGGCCACCCTCGAACTCTGCGTGGCGGTGGAGGAGATCGTGGCGGCCTTCGCGGACATCACCCTCGACCCCGTCCTCCGGCCCGAGCGGTCCATCACGCCGAACGGTGGGTTCTCGTCGGTGCCGGTGGTGCTGACCCCGGCTCGGTGACGTCCAGTGCGAGCTGGACCGCGACGCCGGGGGCGGGGTGCTCGGACGTGACCATGACGGCTCGTCCCGGAACCTCTCGGACCCGGTGGAGAGTGGGCCAGACCATCCGCTGCTCGGGGGTGGAGCCGGCGGGGAGATAGAAGCGGGTCGGCACCTGTCCGAGCACGCGCCCGCCGGCCAGCTCGCGGCCACCGAACAGGGCGACGGCGAGCAGGGACGGCGGGTGATCGCGAAGGAGCAGCGACAGGTGTTCCTCCGCGGTCTCGTATCCGGTCCCGACGCGCAATCCTGCCCACCGGCCCCAGGCGGTGACGACCAGGCGCACCGGCCGTCGCGCCGCCAGGTCCTCCCGGACGTCCGCCAGCACAGCCCCGAGCTGCTCGGCAACGGCCAGCGCCGGGGAGAGGACCGTCCACCGGCCGGGGGAGCGGTGTTCACCAGTTCCGATGCTGAACGGGACCCCCTCGGGAAGGATGTCGCCATCGCCGTCCAGGACCACGGTGCGTGGAGCGGTGGGCGATCCGGTGGGTGTCACCGAAAGGCCGACCAGCTGACGGAGGGTGGACCGTGCCGCGTCCCGGATCCCGCCGGTGTCCGTCCCGATCCAGGCCGCCGGGCCGTCCCGGCCCGGACTCCAGACCACGGGCCCCTGTCGTCGTGCACCCGGGGCGTCGGCCAGCCCCACGACGACGGCACCGGGGTGTGCGAGGCGCTCGGCAGCCGTCGGGCACCAGCGATCGGGCAAGGCCGGCATGACGACCGGTTCGGGTATGGCGAGTCTCCCTCGCTCGACGCCGCAGCGGATCCGGTCGACGATGCCGGGCCAGTCGGCCGGCCCGCCCCCACCCGGGTCACCCCCTGGAGCACCGTCGCGACCGTCCCAGGGGACCAGGTCTGGTGGACCTGGCGGTGCGGTGAACCGGCCGGCCCGGAAGGCCCGGGGAGGCGCGCCGCCGTGCCGGATGAAGGCCTGCCCGGGGGAGTCGGGGCCTATGGAGTGCGCCTGGGGGGATCCGAGCAGATCCCAGGATTCCTGTTCGGTGGCCGTCCTCAGGCAGACGATCGTGCCCAGGTTGGAGCGGACGTCGGGGCCCACCGCGCCCTGGGCTCGCTGGGTGGCGAGCACGAGGTGGAAACCGAGGGAGCGGCCGGTGGCCGCCAGCCGCGCCAGGACCGCTGCCGACTGGGGATGGTCCTCGACGAGGACACGAAGCTCGTCGATGGCCACGACCAGCCGGGGCAGCACCTCTCCAGGGTGTGAACGGCGGTACGCGGCGTAGTCGACGCTCCCGGCCGACAGGAAGAGTTCTTCCCGGTGACGCAATTCGGCCGTGAGGGCGTCGAAGGTCCGCAAGGACTCGGCCTCCACCAGGTTGGTCTCGACGGACATCGTGTGCGGGAGTCCGGACAGCGGCGCGAACGATGATCCGCCCTTGAAGTCCATCAGCACGAAAGACACCTCGCCCGGGGGGTAGGCCGCGGCCAGCCCGGTGAGGACGGTGAGCAGCAGCTCGGACTTGCCCGATCCCGTGGTCCCCGCGATCAAGGCGTGCGGACCCTCGCGGACCAGGTCGAGGCGGACCGGATCGGTGCCACCGGTGAGCGGTGACCGCAAGGACGACACCGCCGTGTCGGGGCGGTCGCGCAGCGGGAGCTCCATGCGGGGCGGTGACGGGGGCACGCGAGGGCGCGGGGAACCACCGAGCTCGTCCACGAGCCAGCCCGCGGTCGAGGCGGACATGCCGTGCCACCGGAGGTCCTCATAGTCCAGGCCGCCGACGGTGGCGCGGGCCTGATCGGGAAGTATCCGATCACCCCCGGTCCGGTCGTCCCCGCCATCCTCCGCGCCGCCGAGCACGACGCGGTGCCAGCCCGCCGGTAAGGCTCCCTCCGCTGCTCCGGCGTGCAGGACGGCCGTGCCCTCGGCCGCCGTGATGCCGCCCCCGAAGTAGGCGTCGCCAGCCGCCCTCCGGACGAGGACGCCGCGGGACGTGGCAACCGCGTCCCGGCACAGCTGGACCACCAGCCAGTGGGAGATCGCCTCCACCGTCGAACGCTGCCCGATGACCCGGGTCGTCCCCCCGGGATGCAGGTCGGTGATGACTGGCAGGGTGGCCCGTGACCACGCCGACCAGTCGGCACCCTCCCGGCCCGTCGCCAGAGGCAGCGTGGCGGTGCCGGTACCCCAGCGGATGAGTGGCGGCGCAGCGGCCGGTCCGAGGGTGCCGAAACGATCCGTGGCGGCCGACCGGGCCGCAAGGGCCACCGCGCCGGGGGCGGGGGCCAACGCCTCCAACCGTTCCCCGAGGCGAGCGGCCTCCGCGGTGATCCGGCGGCCGTGTGCGGACCGGGCCGAACGGTGCTGGGCCCACATCACGCCGGCAACCCCCACCGAGATGAGACTGAACAACAGGAAGTACCAGTGACCGGTCACCACGGCCAGCACGAGACCGATGACCAACGGCCCCAGGGCCATGACGGCCTGCATGACGACGTTCGGGCGCGTAGGTTGTTGGCCGGGATCAAGGGTGAGTGACGGTAACGGTGCCCTGGCGGGCAACGGTTCGGGCCGTCCCCGAACGAGGCGGAACCCCGAACTGCCCTCCCTCCACGGGGAGAAACCCGTCCGGGGCGGGCCGTCGCCGTCGGTGGCCGGGTTGGCGCGGGATCCGGCGAGGCGGACGATCCGGACGCCGTCCGGTTCGACGACGGCCCGGAAGTGGGGTGCGGACAGGAAGGGGTCGGCGATCCTCAGTTCGGAGTGGTTGCGGCCCACCGACACCCCGGACCGGGGCAGGGGAGCCAGCAGCCCGGCGTCGGGCCCGTCCTCGACCACCAGCACGACCTCCGGGCCACTCTCGCGCCCGGTGACCGGACGTACTGAGGGGCGGGCGACCACGCACAGGGTGGGGCTCGGACCCAGGACGTCGGTTCCCGCCTCTTCCAGCGGTCTGCCGCACACCGAGAAGCGGTACCCGGGCAGTCGACGCCGTAACAGTGCGTCCCATCGCGGCCCATCGGAACCCTCCATGTTCCGTGCCGACCACCAGCACGGCACGCCGTCCGCAAGGCCCAGGATGCGCACTCGCATGGATGCCACCTCCTCCGGTCCCGATCGCCGTGGCGGGCACCAGTCCTGTGTTCGCAGGCGATGCCACTGTCCCGGGCCCACTCTCATCCACGGAAAAGACACGTCGCGCGCGCTCGCCGTCAGGGTGTGGACGACACGCCCGGTGGACGTGGCCCGGCCGTGCCGCGGGTCGGATTGTCCACAGCCAATGCTGAGGTGACATGCGCGTTCCCCGAGGGGGTCGGTAGTCTCGATGGGAGGGATGAGGCCCGAACAGGGCATGCATGGAGGGGGAACCATGGACGCCGTCCGAATACTGACCGATGAGGTCCGCGAACTGATCCGCCGACGCGGCATGGATCCGCTGAGCGAACCGGACGAGGTACGCCGCCTGGTGCTGGACGCCACTGCCGACTACGACGCGCGCTCGCTCATCGGTTCCCTGCCGCTGCTGGCAGACTGGGACGAGGCGGCCCGGACGGTCTTCGACGCCGTGGCCGGGTACGGCGCACTGCAACCGCTGCTGGACGACGACTCTGTCGAGGAGATCTGGATCAACGCCCC
>NZ_DAOMPX010000013.1:0-66295 GCF_035445025.1 Citricoccus sp.
GCCTGGATGCGGTCGAGCGGAACGCGCCCCTGCCGGAGCGGCTGGTCCGGGACCTGCCGCAGGTGCACGTCGCCGAGCACCTGCAGACCTCGTTGCGCCAGATGCAGCGGGACGGGGCGCACCTGGCTCTGGCCGTGGACCACGATGGACATCCGTATGGAATCGTCACCCTCGAGGACATGCTCGAGGAACTGGTCGGGCAGATCCGCGACGACAGCCGTGTCTCCCGGTAGCAACGGTGAGCGGGCGGCCTGGTCCTCCCGCCCGGTTCCCGGTCCTGCGGGCCGCCCGTCCGAGGGTGGCCCGCAGGACCAGTCCGGTCACAGGCCATGAACGGCCTCGACGGGGCCGGGATCGTCGGGGACCTGCTGTCCTGGGTCGGATTGTGCCTGGGCCTGCCCCTGCTGCTGGCCGGGATGCTGCGGCGTTCCAGGGAACGGTCCCTGGTGGCCACCGAGGTCGTCATCGTTCGAGGCCCGCCTGAACCGCAGGCCCGCTGGTTCGCCAGCGGGGAGTTCTACGACCGCCCCCTGCACGCGACGGAGCACTCCCACTATGCCGGCAGGGACGTCTGCACCGGGTACGTCAGCCCCCGGGAGCCCTGGGTCATGGGTTTCGAGCGTCATCGGCAGGCCACCGGTACATGCCTGGCACTGGGTGCGACCTTCATCATCATCGGGCTCTGCGGCCTCATCCTCTCGATCATCCCCCTGGTGATCGGCTGAGGTCGGTGGCCGGGGCGCCGGGTGGACCACCGGTTCGCGTCATCCGCTCCCTTCGGGTCGGCGAAGCGCGTCGATCGGCCCCCTGGCACCCGGCCCGGCGGCTTTGTACCCTCGGAGGCACGAGGTGAGTCGACGGTGCCCCCTGATGATGTCTTCGTCCCCTATGGCCCCTCCCATTGGGGTGCGCTGGTCGTCTGCGTCCTCGGCGCCGTGTTCGTCATCGGCGTGGGCCGGCGGTTGCGGGGCTCCGGGGCCGAGGTGGTCTTCTCCCGGGTGTTCGCCGGGGTTCTGGCCGTGTACGCGGTGGCGATGCTCGTCTATCGGTGGTGGCCGGGCCAGTTCGACCTCCACATCGCCCTGCCGGTCCACCTCTCGGATCTGGCGTGGATGGTCGCGGTCATCGCGCTGTGGACCCGGACCCACTGGGCGTTCGCCCTTACCTACTACTGGGGACTGACGCTGAACCCGCAGGCCATCCTCACCCCGGCCCTGAACTCGCCGGACTTCCCCCACATCGACTTCATCGACCTCTGGATCCAGCACCTGCTGGTGCTGTGGGCGGCGCTGTACCTGACGTGGGGACGCGGCACCCGGGTGGCCTGGGGCAGCTACCGGATGGCCCTGGTCGTCACGGTGGCGTGGGCGGTGGCGGCCTTCGGGCTCAACGGCTGGCTGGGGACCAACTACGGCTTCCTCAACGCGAAGCCCGACAACCCATCGGTCCTTGATCTCTTCGGGTCCTGGCCCTGGTACCTGGCCGTGGAGTTCCTCATTATCTCCGCGGTGTGGGCGCTCATGACCTGGCCGTGGACGGCCCGGCGGCCGGCCCGGCGGCTGGCCCGGGCCTGGACGGCGTCCCCGGACGCACGAGCCCCACGGACAGACCGTGGACGGCATCGCCGGCCGCGGTAAGGGGCGGACCGTCCGCAGTCCGGAACGGTTCCGTCGCGGACGGGCGTGACATAGCGTGACGGAATGGACGCCGACACCCTGGTGAATCTCGCGCTGGTTGTGATGTTCGTGCTGATCGGAGGAGTCTTCGCCGGCACCGAGATGGCCATCGTGAACGTGCGTCCATCCCAGGTCCGGACCCTGGAGTCCACCGGTCCGCGCGGGGCCAGGACGGCGGCCCTGGTCCGGAACCCCAACCTGTTCCTCTCCGCCGTGCAGATCGGGGTGACGGTCGCCGGGTTCTTCTCCTCCGCCTACGGCGCCTCGACCATCGCCCCGGACCTCGAGCCGTGGCTGGTGTCCCTGGGGATGGGGGAACAGACGGCGGGCACCACGGCCCTGGTGGGACTGACCCTGGTCATCGCCTACCTGTCCCTGGTGTTCGGGGAACTGGTCCCCAAGCGGCTGGCCATGCAAAACGCGATGGCTCTCACCCGGACTCTGGCCCCGCCGCTGGGAGTCTTCGCGCGCCTGATGCGCCCGGTCATCTGGCTGCTCTCGGCCTCCACGAACGTCGTGATCCGCCTGCTCGGCGCAGATCCGACGGTGGACCGGGAATCGGTCTCCGCCGAGGAGATCCGGTCCATGGTCTCGACCGCCGAGTCGCTGGAGGAGGTGGACCGGCGGGTGCTCACCGCCGTCTTCGAGGCCGCGGAACGCACCGTCGTCGAGGTGATGCGCCCCCGCCCCGAGGTGAACTTCCTCGACGGCGCGACCACGGTCGGGCAGGCGCTGCGGGAGTTGGCCACGCTGCCGAACTCCCGCTACCCGGTGACCGGGCGGGACACCGATGACGTGCTGGGCTTCGTCCACGTCCGGGACCTGCTCCGGGTGGAGGACCGCACGCTCACCCTGGGGTCGATCGCTCGGACCATCACGGTGCTGCCCGGGACGGTCGAGGTCCTGCAGGCGCTGCACCGCATGCGGGACAGCGGTGACCAGATCGCCCTGGTGATCGACGAGTACGGCGGCACCGACGGGATCGTCACCCTGGAGGATCTGCTGGAGGAACTTGTCGGCGACATCTACGACGAGTTCGACGACAGCCTGGAGCCGGCGGGCGGCACCCTGAGCGAGGGGCAGGACGTGGAGGTCGACGGTGGGTTGATCCTGCAGGAGCTGGCCCAGCACACCGGCGTGCACCTGCCCGACGACGGTTCCTACGAGACCGTGGGCGGGTTCATGATGGCCGAGCTGGGCCGGGTCCCGGCGATCGGGGACGTGATCGACGTCGGGGGGGCCTCGCTGCGGGTCCTGGCCATGGACGGGCGGCGCGTGGGCCGCGTCCAGATCAGCCGGGGTGCCGGAACCGGACCCCCCGAGACGGGTCCCTGAGCCGCGCACCGGGGCCGCCTGCTGTCGGCCCCGGCCTCCCCCGGTCTCCCTCCGGCCGAGGGAACGGGGACGCCCATGGCACGGGTGACACCGGTCCTCAGCGGTGGCTTCCCGAGGTGTCGGCGGGGCGCGTACCGGAGGCCCGACGCCGTGGCCAGAGCGGTTCGAGGGTGGCGTCCTCCTCGGCGGTGGCGCTGCGGAACGGCGGGTCGGCCGGGGCGGACGGCCCCTGGCGCCCCTGCCCGCGGGTGGCCCGCAGGCTGGCGATGACGGACACGGTCAGGATGAGGGCGACGACGGCCAGGGAGACCGGGGTGGGGATGTAGAACACGTCGATCTTCAGCAGCATCTTGATCCCGACCCAGACCAGAACCAGCGCCAGGCCGACCTTGAGGTAGACGAAGCGGTGGATCAGGTCGGCCAGCAGGAAGTACATCGCCCGCAGTCCCAGGATGGCGAAGGCGTTGGCGGTGAAGACCAGGAACACCTCGTCGGTCACCGCGAAGATGGCCGGGATCGAGTCCACGGCGAACACCACGTCCGTGGTCTCGATCAGCACCAGCACCGCCAGCAGCGGCGTGGCCAGCACCACCCCGTCCCTGCGCACCAGCAGCCGCTGGCCGTGGAAGGTGTCGGTCATCGGCACCAGCCGGCGGAACGCGGTCAGCGCCCTGGACTGGTCCGGGTTCAGTTGTTCGTGGCGCTGCCGGATCATCCGGTACCCGGTGTACAGCAGGAAGGCGGCGAACACGTACAGCACCCAGGTGAAGTGCTGGATCAGCACCGCGCCGGCGGCGATGAAGATGCCGCGGAACACGAGGGCGCCGAGCACCCCGAGGAACAGCACCCGGTGCTGGAACCGGGGCGGGACGGCGAAGTGGGTGAAGATGATGGCCCACACGAACACGTTGTCCACGGACAGGGACTTCTCGATCAGGTACCCGGCGAAGTACTGCTGGCCGTACTCGGCACCCCATCCGGTCCAGACGAGCACGCCGAAGCCGACACCGCACGCCACCCAGACCGCGGACCAGGCTGCGGCCTCCCGCACCCCGATGACGTGGGCACGACGGTGGGCGACCAGGTCGACGACCAGCATCGCGATGATGAAGGCCAGGACCACTGACCAGATCCACAGGGGGACGTCCATGACGGGACACCTTTCGATCGATGAGATCGAAGGTCTCTCCCGGCCGGCTGAGGGCCCGCCCGCCGGGCCCGGTGGGCCGTAGTGACGACGGGTCGGCTGGGGGGATACTCCCCTTCTGGTGCAGAAAATTAGACCATGACCGCACCGGAGGGTTCAAGACCCCCGTTCATCCCCCTCACGGCCGTGGAGAGGACCGGGGCGCTCACTTCCGTCCGACGAACCAGCCCGCCAGCGTCTGCAACCGGGTCTCGAGCTGCTCGGCCGTGGCCTGGGCGACCGCCGGTCCCCCGCTGATCTCCCGCAACCGGTTGTGGATGATCCCGTGCGGGGTGCCGGACCGGGCCGACCAGGCCGAGACGTTCTTCGAGAGCTGGCTGCGCATCTCCTTGAGGCGGCGGTGGTCCACCACGGTGGCCTGACCGTCATGGCCGGCCGCCCCCGTGGCGGCGTGGTCGGCCCGTGGACGGCGCCGGAGCTGTTCGGCCTGGCGCTGGCGCAGCAGCTGCCCCACCTGTTCGGGCTCCAGCAGTCCCGGGATCCCCAGGAAGTCCAGCTCGTCCTCGGACCCGACCGCCCCGCCGGTGCCGAACTCGGAACCGTCGAAGAGCACCCGGTCGAAGGCCGCCTGGGACTCCAGTGCCTTGAACTCGGAGCGTGTCAGGGAGTCCGAGGCCCGGTCCTGGCGGTTCGCCGCCGCGAGCAGGTCCTCCTCCGGGGACTGGGACAGGTCCTCCGACTCCAGGACACCGGGGGCCGCTTCGGGCCGGTCCAGGGCGTGGTCGCGCTCGGCCTCCATCTCGTTGGCCAGCAGCATCAACTGGGGCACCGAGGGCAGGAACACGCTGGCGGTCTCCCCCCGGCGCCGGGAGCGCACGAAGCGGCCGACGGCCTGGGCGAAGAACAGCGGGGTGGAGGTCGAGGTCGCGTACACCCCGACGCAGAGCCGGGGCACGTCCACGCCCTCGGAGACCATGCGCACCGCGACCATCCAGCGTTGAGTGCCGGCCGAGAATTCCTCGATACGGTCGGAGGCGCCCTTGTCATCGGACAGGACGACGGTGATCTCCTCACCGGTGATGGCCTGCAGCTGGGCGGCGTAGGCGCGCGCGTCCTCGTGGTCCGTGGCGATCACCAGGGCGCCGGCGTCGGGGACGTTGCGTCGCACCTCGGTCAGCCGGCGGTCCGCCGCGCGCAGCACCGAGGGGATCCACTCCCCCTCCGGGTTCAGGGCGGTCCGCCACGCCTGGGCGGTGATGTCCTTCGTGGCCGCCTCGCCGAGCTGGGCCTCCATGACGTCACCCGTGGAGGTCTGCCAGCGCATCTGACCGGAGTAGGCCATGAAGATCACCGGCCGCACCACGTGGTCCCGAAGCGCCGGTCCGTAGCCGTAGGTGTAGTCCGCCTTCGACCGGCGGATCCCGTCCTCGAACTGCACGTAGTCCACGAAGGGGATGGCGGCGGTGTCCGAGCGGAACGGCGTGCCGGTCAGGGATAACCGGCGGGTGGCCGGCTCGAACGCCTCCCGGATGGCGTCGCCCCAGCTCAGGGCGTCACCGCCGTGGTGGATCTCGTCCAGGATCACCAGGGTCCGGGCGTTCTCCGTCCGGTTGCGGTGCAGGATCGGTTTCGACGCCACCTGCGCGTACGTCAGCGCGACCCCGATGTACTCGTCGCCGTGGCGCCCGTCCGCGTTCTTGAAGTTCGGGTCGATCGCCAGCCCGATCCGGGCCGCGGAGTCCGCCCACTGCCGCTTGAGGTGCTCCGTGGGGGCCACGACGGTGATCCGGCTGACCGTCCCGGCCTCCATGAGCATCTTCGCAACGCGCAGCGCGAAGGTCGTCTTACCGGCGCCCGGGGTGGCCACGGCCAGGAAGTCCTGGGGCTGCTTCGAGAAGTACAGCTCGAGGGCCTCCTGCTGCCACTGGCGCAGCTTCGGGGCGGTCCCCCAGGCCGCCCGCTCCGGCAGGGCGGGGGGCAGGTCTTCACCGATTTGGAACAGTGCATCGGACACGGAGCTTCGCTGGCCTCCTCAGGCGGGGACGGTGCAGGGGTGCGGTGGACGGACGGCGCGGTGAGCGCGGCGGGGCGGGGCCCTGCGGCGGGCCGGCCGGGGATCCCCGGAACGGGGCGGATGGGCGCGCGCCGGGTCGTCGGACACGACGACGGCACGTCACCGACAGGTGTCGGCCCGGCTGCGCGGCCGGGCCGGCCCGGTATGGACGCCGAGCCGTGGGTCAGTCGCGGCCTCGGCCGCCGAACCAGCCGCGCCGGCCACCGCTGGAACCCTCGCTGCCGGAGTCGCCGTCCTTCGGCCCCTTGAGGCCGTCGTAGATCTCCTTGCACTCCGGGCAGACCGGGAAGCGCTCCGGGTCCCGTCCTGGCGTCCAGACCTTGCCGCACAGGGCGACCACGGGGGCGCCGGTGACGGCGGACTCCATGATCTTCTCCTTGCGGACGTAGTGCGAGAAGCGCTCGTGGTCGCCCGGTTCGGCGTCCTGCAGCTGCTCCTGGCGGTCCAGCACGGCGGCCCCGGCGCTGCCGGGACCCTGCGGTGCTCCGGGGTCGTTCAGATCGGGCTCGGCGGGCAGACTCATGCGCCCCAGTCTACCGGTCCGCGGTCTCCGGCACGCCCGTCCGGTTGCGCCCGGTTCCGTCCCGTCGCCGCCGGCCTCCCGGCCCGGGGTCATGCGAACTTCAGCACGGACTGGTAGGTTTCCGCCTGGGCCCGGTCGAACCAGCGGCTGCCCCAGCGGATGCCGAGCCCCAGGACCAACAGCCCCAGCCCGAGGCCCACGACGAGGGTGAGCCACTGGAAGAGCATGTCACCGGTCAGCAGGGCCAGGACGAACAGGATGAGCTCGGGCAGCACCAGCAGCCCGAGGACCACCATCGCGCCCAGCGAGACCAGCAGCATCCGCATGGCCGAGCCCTCCGGGGTGGCGAAGGGGCTGTCCCCGGGTTTCGGCACCGGATAGATGAAGCGGGCCGAGGACACCGCGGACACCCCCGCGCCGGTGAGCAGTGCCCCCACCGCCAGGCCGACCAGCCCCGGCAACAGGTCCCAGGCCCCCGCCATCCAGGTGGTGGCCAGCGTTAGGACGAGTGTCAGGGGCAGGGCCCACAGCAGCAGCGCCCCGACCCGGCCCACACGGTCGTCCCGGCCGGATACCCCGGCGGTGACGTGCAGCGCGAACGCGGAGCTGTCATAGGCGATGTCCGCGGAGATCGCGTAGCCGAGCATGAACCCGGTGATGGGGCCCATGAACAGCATCAGGGAGTGGTCGCCCGACTGTGCACCCAGGAACCAGAACAGCACCAGCATCAGGGGCACGACCATGAGCGAGGCCGAGTAGCGCGGGTCCTTGAGCCAGTAGATGATCGACCGGGCGGCGATCGCCCCGGCGGGCGTGGCGGGCAGCGAGCCCAGCAGCCCGAGCCCCGCCCTGGAGGTGCGGGTGGCCGGTCCGGACCCGCGCACCTGGGTGTAGCTGCGGTCGACGGCGAGCTGCCAGAGCCAGACGGCGCCGGCCACCCAGGCGAGGCAGAGCAGTCCCTGCCCGAGCGCCTCGCCGTACCGGCCCTCGGCGGCCGCCCAGGGCGCGGCCGTGAACGATCCCAGCGGAGTCCACGCGATGACCGCGGCGATCCCCGGCAACCGGTCTGCGGCGGCCTCCACGGAATCGACGATCCCGGCCAGGATCACCCCGCTGAGCATGAGCGGGACCAGGGCGATGATGGACACGATCTCGCGGATGCGCCGGCGCCCGGTGAACGCCGCCAGCAGCCCGGTGACCGCGTAGGAGACGCAGATGCAGAACAGCGCGCCCAGGATCGCCGTCGGGATCGCGGTGAGCAGGGCCGGCAGCGAGTCGCGCCAGGCCAGGGACGAGAGCAGGTAGGCGATGAGGGTCGCCGCCCCCGGCACCGTGACCAGTCCGGCCAGGGCCAGGCCCGGCACGAGTGCGCGGGACGGGATGCCGAAGGTGGCGAAGTTGGCCGGGTCCAGCGTCATGTCCACCCCGGTGAAGAACACGGGGACCACGATCCAGCCGAGCACGGCGGCTGCGCCGACCAGCGTCAGGACGGTCCCCCGCCACTGCACCTCGAGGTCCGGCAGGAAGGTGGCACCGACGCCCCACATCGCCAGCACGAGGACCGTGTAGGCGATGAAGAAGACGGACATCACCAGCTGGAGCGTGCTGCGCCTCCACCCGTTGACGGTGATCGCCAGCTTCATGCGCATCAGGTGTGCAACCATGACAGCCCCTCTCCGCTCGTGCGGCCGCCCACGAGGTCCACGAACCGGTCCTCCAGGGACCGGCCCGCCCGGACCTCGTCGACCGTGCCGGCGGCGAGCAGGGTGCCCTCGGCGATGACGGCCACGTGGTCGCACATGCGCTGGACGAGGTCCATGACGTGGCTGGAGACCACGACCGTGCCACCGGAGGCGACGAACTGGGCCAGGATGTCCCGGATGTTGGCGGCCGAGACGGGGTCGACCGCCTCGAACGGTTCGTCCAGGACCAGCACCCTGGGAGCGTGGATCATGGCGGAGGCCAGCGCGACCTTCTTGGTCATGCCCGCCGAGTAGTCGACCACGAGCTTGCCGGCGTCCTGGGAGAGGTCCATGACGCGCAGCAGGTCGGCGGTGCGCTCGGCCACGGTCTGGCGGTCGAGCCCGCGCAGCAGGCCGGAGTAGGTCACCAGCTGCTCACCGGTCAGCCGGTCGAACAACCGCACGCCGTCCGCCAGGACGCCCATCCGCCGTTTGGCGGCCAGCGGCTCCTCCCAGACGTCCGTGCCGTGGATCCAGACCCGTCCGTGGTCCGGGCGCAGCAGGCCCGTGGCCATGGACATGGCCGTGGTCTTGCCGGCCCCGTTGGGACCCACCAGCCCGTAGAACGACCCCGCGGGCACGTCCAGGGAGATGCCGTTGACGGCGATCTTCTCCCCGAAGCGCTTGGCCAGTCCGCGGATCGCGATGGCGGTGTGCGGGTCGGGCAGCTCCCGCGCCCCGGCGTCGGGGCGCAAGGTGGGCAGCGGGGCGGGGTGGTCGGTGCCCGGCGGGGCATCGGGGGTGTCAGGAAGGCTCATGGAACCGACCGTAGCAAGGGCCGCGGTCAGCGCCCCGGTGCACCACGGGCCGGAGGGCCATGACCCACGTCATGACGCGGGGGCCACGGCCGCCCGGACTCAGAACAGGGCGCGGGCCAGTGCCTTCCGCGAGGCCTGGGTACGGGGGTCCTGGTCCCCGACCACCGTGTACAGGTCCACGAGGTGCTCGCGGGCGGGGTCGCGCTCCGTGCCCGGATGGGTGGCGATGAAGCGCACCAGCCGGGTGAAGGCGTCCTCGACGTGTCCACCGAGGAGGTCGAGGTCGGCCACGTCGATCTGGGCCTGGACGTCGTCCGGGGCGGTGGCCGCCCGCTCACGCACCGCTGCCGCGTCCATGGCGGCCGTCCGGGCGAACAGTCCCGCGTGGGCCAGGCCGGCCTTGGCGTCCTCGTCACCGGGGTTCTCCGCCAGGGCCCGCCGGTAGGCGTCCAGGGCGGCGTCGTAGTCACCGCGGTCGATGGCGTCGACCGCCTCCTGGTGCAACGGCGGCAGGGGCGGCTGGGCCGGGGCCTCGGCCGGGGTGCCCGCGTGGTCCCGTGGCGGACCCAGCGGGGGGACGGTTCCGCTCACGCCGTTCTGGGCGGCGGCGGCGAGGAGCTCGTCGATGAGCTGGCTGAGCTGTTCGGCGGGCACCGCCTGGTTCAGCACCGGGACCGGCTGCCCGGCCAGCACCGCGACGACGGCGGGCCCGGCGGGCAGTCCGAAGACCTGGAGGGCCTGGGGCTCGGCCTCGGCGTCGACCCGGGCCAGCACGAGCCGTCCGCCGCGACGGTCGACCTCGGGGGCGACCAGGGCGTCGAGCTGGCCGCTGACCGGGTCGGACGGCATCGCGAGGTGGATCAGGACCGGGACCCGGCCCGAGAGCTGGACGAGTTGCTGCAGGTCGGCCTGCCGGGCCCCGTCCAGGACCCAGCTGCCCTCGGGGGCGGCAGCGGCCCCGGGCTGCCCCGGAGCCGCCCCCGGGCCGGCGGCCGGCCGCTGCTTGAGTCCGGACAGGTCCACCGCTCCGCGCAGGTGGGACGGCATCGCTCCAGGCTGCTGTGACATGCTCCCGTGTTCTCCTCGTCTCGTGGTTCGTCCGCCGGACCGGACTCCACGGACCGGCGGGTCGTCAGCTCAGGAACTTCACGGTACGCAGCTCGTCGGCCATGCCCACGAGGGAGATCCTGGCATCCTCCCCGCTCGCTCCGGCAGCCGGCACGTGCAGGGCCAAGACCTCACGGTACGTCATCCGCACGCCCTTGTGGGTCACCCGGCCGCCCCCACGCAGCTCGGCCGCCAGCTCGTCCACGATCACGGCGCCACCGGCCTCCTTGGGCCGGGCGTAGGTCCGGGCGTAGAGGTTGCCCAGGACGATCGCCGACCCGTCCGCCAGCCGCAGCCCGACGACGGAATCGGGCACGGACTCGCGCCGGAACGTGAAGCGGGCGTCGTCGGCGCCCTCGACCAGTGACTCCTGGTACTCGTGCACCGCGTCCACGTAGGGATTGGCCTCGATGCTCTCCGAGAAGTCGTCACCGGCGTCGCTGAGGTACCGCGCCGTTCCGGCCACGGCGTGACCGGGGGCCATCATCAGTCCCTCGGCGTCCGCCGATTCGAGGACCTCGACGCCGGTCTGGTCCAGGCTGCCCGCCGGCAGCTGCGCACCGGGGGTCATCGGCGCCGTGGCCACCAGCCGGTACTGGCCGCGCGCCGACTCCTGCCGGAGCATCAGGATCTGCGGCGTGCTGTTGCCCTTGCCCTCCGTGATGGCCATGGCCGTCCGCGGGAAGGAGGGGTCCGAGACGGCCGCGGCCGAGAGCACCGGCGAGGACCCGATCGGTTCCGGCGCCGGGATGCTGTCGTCGATCTTCCGGTTGCGGTAGTTCAGGGAGCGCATCTCCAGCGCGTGCTCGGCGACGCGCGGCCGGAGCTTCGTCGCGTTCTGGGCGAGGTCCCCGGCCCTGACCGTCTGGGCGACCTTGCCCAGGATCCGCTCCAGCTGGGCATCGGTCAGGACGGAATACGCCTCGTCCCCGGCCTCCTCCGTGGCGGCCGGCGACGAGGCCTCTGCGGTGGCCGCGGGGGCGGCACCGGCCGGGGCCACGCCGGTCAGCCCGATCGCCAGCGCGGTGACACCGGCGCCGATCGCGCGGAGGGCGCGCCGGGTGGCGGGCCCTCCGGAGGGTCCCGGCACGGCCGCCCCGGAGGTGCTGGTCACCGTGCCGGCGGTGGACCCGGTGCCGGACGATGCCGCGCCGGAGGGGGGCGACGCCGCACCGGCCCCCGGCGCGACCGGGGTCCCGGCGCCGTCGCGGGGACCCCGCGCGCGCCGGGCCGCGGCCCAGGCCAGCAGGCCGATCCCGATCAGCACCAGCAGCCCGCCGATGACGTACAGCGGCACGATCCAGGGGTTGTCGCCGACGCGGTTGGTCCAGGTCACCGTCATCTCGGTGGGGGCGGGGTCGGTGCCGTCACGGGCGACGAGCAGCGCCCAGTCCCCGTCGGAGGGCACGCTCCAGCGCTGTTCCAGGCGGTCCTTGCCCTCCTGGACGTCGAGCCAGAGGTCGGAGCCCTTGGGGTCCGGAACGGTGGCCTCACCCTCGGCGTGCTCGACCTCGATGCGCGGGGCCTCCCCGCCGGGGACATCCGTGGTGATGCCCGTGACGGTGTTGTGGGCGGCGTCCCCCACCCAGGCCTGGACGTCGCGCTCGCGGCCGAGCATCACGGTGAAGGAGCCCTCCCCGGAGATCGTGTACTCCACCGGAGCCTCGTCCACCGCGTCGATGCCGGAGGTGATCACCGTCAGCGGCGCCTCGGCGGGCTGCTGGCCGACGGTCGCCGTCATCGTCTCCGGTGGGGCCCAGATCGTCTGCAGTCCGCCGGCGCACAGCAGGGCGGCGATGCCCAGCAGAAGGGCCACTATTCCGGATACAACTCGCACTCGGTCACCTGTCGATGGGGGTCGGTTCGGGCCCAGAGGGCCAGCGACCAGTATAGCCGGAAGGTCACCGAATGATAACGGCAGGTCAGTGACGTAACCTGTCGCTTGTGCAGGACCATGACCCCTCCCGACCGGGCCCCGGCCCTGTCGCCGGCGCCGGCCCGGAGGCCGCCGGCCGCCCCCCGGGGCCGCCCTCGGCTGCGGTCCCGACGGCCGGCGCCCCGGCGCCCGCCGCCCCGGTGGCCGACGACCGCGAGCCCCCGGAACCCCGGCGCCCGCCGGGGTTCCTCCGGCGCGTCCTCGCCACCCGGCGGGTGCCGGGCGCCCGGCCCCGGCCCCGGTTCGACGTCCGCTCCCCGGAGGCGGAACGGGCGCCGGTGGACACGGCCGAGGTCCCCGAGGAGAGCCGGGTGCGGCTCATCGGTGCCGCCCACCCCATCCAGACCGGGTTCCTGCTGACCGTGGGCGTCGGGCTGGCACTGCTGGTCTACGGCATCCTCTCGGCCAACACGCAGTTGCTGGTGTGGATCGGCGCGGCACTGTTCATCTCGCTGGGCCTGGACCCGATCGTGCGCCGGATCGAACGCTGGGGCGCCCCCCGCGGAGTAGGCGTCGCGGCCGCGCTGCTGTTGCTGGCGGCCATCCTCACGGCCTTCTTCTCCCTGCTCATCCCCACCGTGGTGGAGCAGACCACGGCGTTCGTCAACGACCTGCCGGACATGGTCTCGGACTTCCTGGAGTCCCAGTTCTTCCACGACCTGGACTCGCAGTTCGGCATCCGGGAGATCGCGGAGACGGAGATGAACAGGTTCGTGGCGGACTCCGCCAACTACACCGCGATCTTCGGCGGACTGTTCGGCGTGGGCAGCGCGATCGTCAACACCGGTTTCTCCGTGCTGATCGTGCTCGTGCTGACGCTGTACTTCCTGGTGTCCCTGCCGGCCATGAAGTTCTGGGCCTACCGGCTGGCCCCGCGCTCCCGCAGGCATCGCGTGGAGTACCTGGGCGAGGAGATCACCTCCTCGGTGGGCTTCTACGTCATCGGCCAGTCGGTCGTGGCCGTGCTGAACGGCCTCGTGGCCTTCATCGCCGTCTCGATCGCCGGACTGCCCTTCGGTGCGCTGCTGGCGTTCTTCGCCGGGCTGATGGCGTTCATCCCACTGGTGGGCGCCCTCACCGGTGGGATCATCATCACCGCCGTCGCACTGACGGGTGGCTGGCAGCAGGCCCTGATCTTTGCGGCCATCTACTTCACCTACCTGCAGGTCGAGGCCTATTTCGTCTCCCCGCGGGTGATGAGCAAGGCCGTGGCCGTGCCCGGTTCGGTGGCCGTGATCGCGGTGATCGCCGGGGCGGCGCTGCTGGGCGTGCTCGGGGCCCTCATGGCCATCCCGCTGGCCGCCGGGGTGATGCTGGTGGTCCGGGAGGTCCTCCTGCCCCGGCAGGACCGTCTCTAGGCCTGGCGGACACCGGCCAGGACCGGTCCGTCCCACGTCGCCGGCATCCGCACTGCCCTGCCCAGCGCCGTGGACGCCACCTCGTCCAGGGCCCGGTGCGTGTGGGTCCGGCCCACCCACAGGTGCCGCGCCCCGTCGACGCCGACCACCTCGGCCTGCGGCACCCGGGCGAAGCGCCGCACCGCCTCGGCCGGTCGCAACGTGTCGTCCAGGCCGGGGACGAGCACCCGCAGGGGCCGTCCGTCGGCTGCCCAGCGGTCCAGGTCGTCCGGGGTGGAGCGGCGCAGCGGCGGTGAGAGCAGGATCCCGCCCACGGCCCGCTGGGCGTGGGGCACCAGCAACCCGTGCTTGAGCACCAGCTCGGTGCCGAAGGACCAGCCCAGCAGCCAGGGGGCCGGCAGTGACCGCTCGGCCACGAACGCCAGCGCCGCGGCCACGTCGGCCCGCTCGGAGACGCCGTCACCGAACGACCCGTCCGAGCAACCGCGCGCCGAGCACGTGCCGCGCGTGTTGAACCGCAGCACGGCCAACCCGGCCGTCGCCGGAAGCCACTGGGCCGCCTTGAGGTAGAGGTGGAAGTCCATGTGCCCGCCCACCGTGGGAAGCGGGTGGAAAGTCACGAGCGTGGCCCGGGGTGCCCGGTCGACGGGCACGGCGAGTTCGCCGACCAGGTCCAGGCCGTCCTCGGTGCGCAGCACGATGCGTTCGCGCGCGGCGGGCAACACCGTCCGGGAATGGATCGGTTCCGCTCCCCGCGTGTCCCGGTAGTCCTCGGCCACGGGCCCGGGAGGCAAGGGGACCGCGGGGGCGTCGTCGGGGGCCCCGCGCATCGGGCCGTCCTGTGGGTGCGGCATCGTCAGTACCGTCCGTCCTGCCGGCGCGTGCTCCAGCACTTGGGATGCCAGTGGCGCCGCTCCGCGCCGGCGGCCTCGTCACCCAGGATCGAGTCGCTGCGCCAGGCCACCAGGTGGGCGAGCCCCGGCGGGATGGTGCGCCCGCACCCCGGGCAGGTGTAGTCCTTCACGGCGCGCCAGGCGGGGATCCTGCGCACGTGCCAGCCGCCGTCGGGACCGGTCTCGTGCCGGTAGCCGGGGTCCAGTCCCAGCAACCGGTCCAGTTCTCCGGGGCCGCCGGGCCCCACCCCCGACGCCGGCTCCGTCCCCCGGTGGCGACCGGCGCGTCCGGCACCCGCTCCGGTACCGGGGCGGCGGCGGGGTCGGTTGGAACGGGGCACCTCCTCATGGTGTCACAGCACGGGCGCGGTGGAGCCGTCCGGGCGCCGGCTGCCAGTAGACTGCCCGGTGTGCGTTTGGTGATTGCCCGGTGTTCCGTCAACTACGAGGGGCGCCTGCGCGCCCACCTGCCGCAGGCCACCCGCCTGCTCCTGGTCAAGGCGGACGGCTCCGTCCTGGTCCACTCCGACGGCGGGTCCTACAAGCCCCTCAACTGGATGAGTCCGCCGGCGACGCTGCGGGTCGCCCCGCCCTCCGAGGAACTCGCCGAGGAGGGCGTGCGCGAGGTGTGGACCGTGCAGTCGACCAAGGCCGACGACCGCCTGGTCGTGCACGTCTTCGAGGTCCTGCACGACACCTCGCATGAGCTGGGCGTCGACCCCGGGCTCGTCAAGGACGGCGTCGAGGCCGACCTGCAGCGCCTGCTGGCCGAGCAGATCGAGCTGCTCGGCACGGGCCACTCGCTGGTCCGGCGGGAGCACATGACGGCCATCGGCCCGGTCGACATCCTGGCCCGTGACCCCGAGGGCGGCACCGTGGCGGTCGAGCTGAAGCGCCGCGGGGACATCGACGGTGTCGAGCAGCTCACCCGCTACCTCGACCTGATGAACCGGGACCCGCTGCTGGCCCCGGTCCGGGGCGTCTTCGCCGCCCAGCAGATCAAGCCCCAGGCCCGTACACTCGCCGAGGACCGCGGCATCCGCTGCCTCACCCTGGACTACGACGCGATGCGCGGCGTGGACGATGCCGAGTCCCGCCTCTTCTGACCCCGTCCCCGTCCCCCGTCCGCACGCCCCCGGGCGCCTGGTCACCCCGGGCCTCGTGGACCAGCACTGCCACGGCTACGGCGGCACCGACTTCGCGACCGCCGGACCGGAGGCCGTGCGCACGGCGCTGGCCGCGCTCGCCGGGCGCGGGGTGACCCGCGTGGTGGCCTCCGTGCCCACGATGCCGGCGTCCGAGATGCTGGCCGCGGTGCGCCGGCTCGCCCCGCTGGTCCGCTCCGGGGACCTGGCGGGAATCCACCTGGAGGGCCCGTTCCTGTCCCCCGCCCGGTGCGGGGCACACCCCCCGGCAGACCTCCTCGCCCCGGGCACCGGCGCGTCCCGGGCGCTGGTGCACGCCCTGCTGGAGGCCGGTGCGCAGGGTGGCACGGATCCCGGGTCCGGGGGCGGCAACGCCATCACCGCCATGACCTACGCCCCAGAACTGGACGGGGCGGCCGGTCTGGAGGCCGCGCTGCTGGCCGCCGGGGTCAGTCCCTCCCCCGGCCACACGGACGCCACGGCGGACCAGTTCGACGATGCCCTGGACCGGCTCGCCGGGGCGCCCGGGCCGCCCGCGGTCACCCACCTGTTCAACGCCATGGCCGGCTTCCACCATCGTCGTCCGGGGCCCGTCCCCGGTGCCCTGCGGGCGGCGGCAGGGGGCCTGCTGCGGCTCGAGCTGATCGCCGACGGACGGCACGTGGACCCGGCCGTGGTGCGCGACGTCATCGCGCTGGTGCCCGACGCGGTCTGCGTGGTCTCCGACGCCTCCGCCGCCACGGGTGCGGCACCGGGCCGCCACCGGCTCGGACGCGTGGACCTGGACTCCGCACCGGGCAGCGCGCCGAGGCTGGCCGCCTCGGGCACCCTGGCCTCCGGGTCGGTGTCCCTGGACCGGGCCCTGGGCCTGCTGCTGGAGTGGGGCGTGGCCCGGGACGCCGCCGTGCGCTCGGTGACCGCCACCCCGGCCCGGGGCCTGCCGCCCGGGCGCCGGGACTCCGGCTGGGTGGTGTGGGACGCACCCGGGGTGCCGGGCGACATCATACTCCCCGCGGGACATCCCCTCCGCCGGGGTCGTTAACGCATCCAGCGCACCGCCGTCACGGCGATGCGCTGGAGGATGTTCCGACCGGAGCTCAGTGGGCCCGGCGGCGCGAGGCCCGGTGGCCCCGGCTGGCCCGGTGACGTCGGGACGGCATCTCCCGCCACGTGCCGAAACCGACCGCGGGGCCGGCCTCGATCCAGGCCGAGAGACCCGAGCAGTCATCCGTGTGGATGTCCAGGTCGATCGGTGACGGCCCGCCATCCACGCGCACCACCACCGACCCGTCCTGCCGCCCGGGCGCCCCGCGGCGCAGCCGCAACTGGTGTCGGGCCGCCTTCCACCGGGGCCGGGGATCGATCGACCAGACCGTCATCAGGTCCAGCCCGGCCTCGTCATACCGGCCGATGACCAGCGTCCCGGCGCCGCGCTCGTCCGCGGGCCGGGCACGGGCCGTGAACGTCCCGGGCGTGCGCACCAGGGTGCGCCAGCGCCACCACACCATGAAGGCGAGCACCAGCAGCGCGGCGGCGATCGCCGCGACCAGTGCCGACCACCCGGGGCTCACGTCAGGCTGCGCCCTGTCCGGCCGCGGTCCCGTTCAGGGACGCCGCACCCGCCACGATGACCACGCGGTCGTTGTCCACGGAGAAGAACCCGCCCTCGGCGTGGGCCGTGATGGTCTGCCCGCCGGCCTGCTGGACGACGACGTCGCCGTCGCCCAGCACGGCCAGCATCGGGGTGTGACCCGGCAGGATGCCGATCTCGCCGTCGATGGTCCGGGCGCTGACCGACTGCGCCGGTCCGGACCACACGAAGTGGTCCTCCGCCACGATCTCCACCTCGAGTTCGTGCCTGTCAGCCATGATCAGTTCTCCGACTGGATCTTGGCCCAGTTGCGCTCGACGTCGTCCAGTCCGCCGACGTTGTAGAACGCCTGCTCGGAGATGTGGTCGAGGTCACCGTTGGCGATGGCATTGAAGCCCTCGATGGTGTCCTTGATCGGGACGGTCGAACCCTCCACGCCGGTGAACTGCTTGGCGGTGTAGGTGTTCTGGGACAGGAACTGCTCGATGCGGCGGGCGCGGGAGACGACGATCTTGTCCTCTTCTGAGAGCTCGTCGACACCGAGGATCGCGATGATGTCCTGCAGTTCCTTGTTCTTCTGCAGGATCTGCTTCACGCGGGTGGCGGCGTCGTAGTGCTCCTGGCCCACGTACTGCGGGTCGAGGATGCGCGAGGTCGAGGCCAGCGGGTCCACGGCGGGGTACAGGCCACGGGAGGCCAGGGTACGCGTCAGGTTCGTGGTGGCGTCCAGGTGGGCGAACACGTTGGCCGGGGCCGGGTCGGTGTAGTCGTCCGCGGGGACGTAGACGGCCTGCATCGAGGTGATGGAGTGGCCGCGGGTGGAGGTGATGCGCTCCTGGAGCACGCCCATCTCGTCGGCGAGGTTCGGCTGGTAGCCCACGGCGGAGGGCATGCGGCCCAGCAGCGTGGAGACCTCGGAACCGGCCTGCGAGAAGCGGAAGATGTTGTCGATGAACAGCAGGACGTCCTGGTTCATCTCGTCACGGAAGTACTCGGCCATGGTCAGGCCGGTCAGGGCGACGCGCAGACGGGTTCCCGGCGGCTCGTCCATCTGGCCGAACACGAGGGCGGTGTCCTTCAGGACGTCCGCCTCCTCCATCTCGACCCAGAGGTCGTTGCCCTCACGGGTACGCTCGCCGACACCGGCGAACACGGAGGTGCCGCCGAAGTTGCGGGCCACACGGGTGATCATCTCCTGGATGAGCACGGTCTTGCCCACGCCGGCGCCGCCGAACAGGCCGATCTTGCCGCCCTTGATGTACGGGGTCAGCAGGTCGATGACCTTGATGCCGGTCTCGAGCATCTCGGTGGAGCCCTCGAGTGCCGCGAAGTTCGGCGCCGGGCGGTGGATCGGCCAGCGCTCGGTGACCTGCAGCTCGGAGGTCGGCACGTCCAGGGACTCACCCAGGACGTTGAAGATGTGGCCCTTGACGACCTCGCCCACCGGGACGGAGATCGGTGCGCCGGAGTCGGTCACGGAGGCGCCCCGGACCAGTCCGTCGGTGGACTGCAGGGAGATGGCGCGGACCAGGTTGTCGCCCAGGTGCTGCGCGGTCTCGAAGGTGACGGTGCGGGTCTCACCGTTGAGGGTGATCTCGGCGGTCAGGGCGTTGTACACGGCCGGCATGGCGTCCGCGGGGAATTCGGCGTCGATCACCGGGCCGATCACGCGGGCGATGCGACCGATGGCGCCGCCGGTGGCGGTACCGGTGCCCTGTTCGTTCGTGGTGGCAGTCATCTCTCTCACTTCTTTGGTGTGGATGGCGGTTGCTGTGGTGCCGGTCGGCCCGGGGTCAGGATGCGCTGAGCGCGTCCGCACCGGCGATCAGCTCGGTGAGTTCCTGGGTGATCTCGGCCTGGCGGGCGTTGTTCATCTTGAGCGTGTACTCGCGGACGAGGTCCTTGGCGTTGTCACCGGCGGACTTCATGGCCCGCTGGCGGTTGGCCAGCTCCGAGGCGGCCGACTGGAGCATCGCCGAGAAGATCCGGGACTCGATGTACTTCGGCAGCAGGGCGTCGAGGACGTCCTCCGGTGCCGGCTCGTACTCGTAGAGCGGCAGCAGCTCGGTCTCGTCGGTGACCTCCTCCTCCACCACCTCGAGGGGCAGCAGCCGGACGACGGTCGGCACCTGGCTGACGAGCGAGTGGAACTCGGTGAAGACGACGTGGATCTCGTCCACGCCACCGTCCTCGGTGTCGTGCAGGAACGAGTCGACCAGCGTGCGGCCGATCTCCCGGGCGCGCTCGAACTTCGGGCTGTCGGTGTCCCCGGACCAGATGTCCTTGTACTCCCGGCCCCGGAAGTCGAAGTACCCCTGGGCCTTGCGGCCGACGAGGTAGACGTCGGTCTCCTTGCCCTCGGAGTGCAGCTTCTCCAGCAGCTCCTCGGCGTGGCGCAGGATGTTGGCGGAGTAGGCCCCGGCCATGCCACGGTCCGAGGACAGGATCAGCACGGCCGAACGGCGCGGGTTCTCCACCTCGGAGGTCAGCACGTGCTCGATGTCCTGCTGCGATGACACGGCGGACACGGCGCGGGTGATCGCGTTGGCGTACGGCAGCGACGCGGCCACGCGTTCGCGGGCCTTGCCGATACGGGACGTGGCGATCAGCTCCATCGCCTTGAAGATCTTCTGCATCGACTGCGTCGAGGCGATCTTCTGGCGGTAGACCCGGATCTGGGCTCCCATGGTTGTCCTTTCCTTCGTTCCCGCTCACCGGTGCCCGCCCTCGCGGGCGGGCACCGGTGAGCGGTCACGGTCAGCGCTTCTGCTTGACGATCTTTTCCTGGGTGACCGCGTCGGCCGCCAGCGGATCGTGTTCCTCGTGCCCGGCGGCCACGAGCTGGCTGTCGCCCTCGCCGAAGAAGCCCTTCTTGAAGGACTCGACCTCGGCCTTGAGGGTCTCCAGGGCGGAGTCCTCGAGCTTGCCGGTCTCCCGGATCGACGCCAGGACCAGGTCCTTGTGGCGCAGGTGGTCCAGGAACTCGCGCTCGAACCGCAGCACGTCCTCGACCGGGACCTCGTCCAGGTGGCCGTTGGCGCCGGCCCAGATGGACACGACCTGCTCCTCGACCGGGTACGGGTTGTACTGCGGCTGCTTCAGCAGCTCGGTCAGGCGCTCGCCACGGGCCAGCTGGCGGCGGGTGGCCGGATCCAGGTCCGAGGCGAACATGGCGAAGGCCTGCTGGTCGCGGTACTGGGCCAGGTCCAGCTTCAGGGTGCCGGAGACCTTCTTCATGGCCTTGATCTGCGCGGCGCCGCCGACGCGGGACACGGAGATGCCCACGTCCACGGCGGGACGCTGGTTGGCGTTGAACAGGTCCGACTGCAGGAAGATCTGGCCGTCGGTGATGGAGATGACGTTGGTCGGGATGTAGGCCGAGACGTCGTTCGCCTTGGTCTCCACGATCGGCAGGCCGGTCATCGAGCCGCCGCCGAGCTCGTCGGAGAGCTTGGCACAACGCTCCAGGAGCCGGGAGTGCAGGTAGAACACGTCACCCGGGTAGGCCTCGCGTCCCGGCGGGCGGCGCAGCAGCAGCGAGACCGCACGGTAGGCCTCGGCCTGCTTGGAGAGGTCGTCGAAGATGATCAGGACGTGCTTGCCGCCGTACATCCAGTGCTGGCCGATGGCCGAGCCGGCGTAGGGGGCCAGGTACTTGAAGCCAGCCGGGTCAGAGGCCGGGGAGGCCACGATCGTGGTGTACTCCAGCGCGCCGTTCTCCTCCAGGGTGTGGCGGACGGCGGCGATGGTGGAGGCCTTCTGGCCGACGGCCACGTAGATGCAGCGGACCTGCTTCTTCGGGTCGCCCGAGGCCCAGTTGTCCTTCTGGTTCAGGATCGTGTCGATGCCGATGGCGGTCTTGCCCGTCTGGCGGTCACCGATGATCAGCTGGCGCTGGCCGCGGCCGATCGGGATCATCGCGTCGATGGACTTCATGCCGGTCTGGAGGGGCTCCTCGACGGACTTGCGCTGGGTCACGCCCGGCGCCTGCAGCTCCATGGCGCGGCGTCCCTCGGCCTGGATGGGTCCCAGGTCGTCGATCGGTGCACCCAGCGGGTCCACGACGCGGCCCAGGAAGGCATCGCCCACCGGGACGGAGAGGACCTCTCCGGTGCGCTGCACCTCCTGGCCCTCCTCGATGCCCTGGAAGTCGCCCAGGACGACGACGCCGATCTCACGGGTGTCGAGGTTCTGGGCCAGGCCCAGCGTGCCGTCTTCGAAGCGAAGCAGCTCGTTGGCCATGGCGGAGGGCAGTCCCTCCACACGGGCGATGCCGTCCGCGGCGGAGACGACGTGGCCGACCTCCACACGTTCGGTGCCGGCCGGTTCGTAGGATGCCGCGAACTCATTCAGGGCATTGCGAACATCGTCAGCGTTGATGGTCAAGTCGGCCATCTGCGTTCCCTGCTCTCTAACGTTGGTGATCATCGAGATGACGATGACCGAAGGTGTCTGGGTGGATTCGTCGGACCGGCCTCAGCCGGCCAGTTTCCGCTGGAGGTCGAGGAGCCGGGTCTGGAGGGAGGAGTCGACGACGTCGTCGCCCACCTGGACCCGGATGCCACCGACCAGTTCGGGATCGACGGCCACGTCCAGCTTCAGGTCGCGGCCGAAGAGGCGCTTGAGCCCGGAGGCCAGGCGTTCCTGCTGCCCGGGCCCGAGCGGACGGGCGACCGTGACCTCGGCGATCCACGTCCGCTGGCGCTGGGCCACGGCGTCCACGAAGTCCCGGACCAGGTCGACCGGCTTGCTGCCGCGCGGGTTCTCCACGGCCTGGCGCACCAGCAGGCGCGCCTCCGGGGAGGCGCCTCCCATCAGTCGCTCGGCCAGGGTGCCCCGGGCTGCGGCGGGGGCCTGCGGATCCGTCAGTGCACGCTGGAGATCATGGGATTCCCCGACCGCACGGTTGAAGGACAACAGCTCGTCCGAGAGCCGCTCCAGTCCGCCCAGGCCCTCGCGTTCGGCGGACCCGGCCACCGCGGTGGTGGCCAGCTGCTCGAGCGCGTCACCGAAGTCCCGGTCCCGGGACCAGCGGCGGCCGGCGAGGTCGGCCAGGACGGTGAAGCCCGCCTCGGAGAGCTTGCCGCCGAACAGGGACCGGACCACGCCGACGCGACGCTCGGTCGTCCACGAGGGATCGGTCAGGGCCCGGCGCAGGGGCGCGCTGGAGTCGACCGTCCCGAGTGCCGAGAACAGTTCGCCGGCCAGCGGGAGTCCACCGGTGGTCAGGACGGAGTCCAGGTCCCGGCGGGCGGCCGTCAGTGAGTCGGAAGATGCACCGGCCATTACTCAGCAGCACCTGCGCTGGTGGAGGCCTGGCCCACGGTCTCGCTGCGCTCGAGGTCCGCGAGGAACCGGTCCACGACGCGCTGCGAGCGGGCATCGTCCTCGAGGGACTCGCCCACGATGCGGCCGGCCAGGGTGGTGGCCAGGGCGCCGACGTCGTTGCGCAGCGAGGACTCGGCCTGCAGGCGCTCGGCGGCGATCTGGGCGTGGGCCTGCTCGACGATGCGGGCCGCCTCGCCGGAGGCCTTCTCGCGGGCGTCGGCCAGGATCTGGGCACCCTCGGCGCGCGCCTCCTCGCGGATGCGATTGGCCTCGGCGTAGCCCTCCTGCTGCTGCTGCTCGTAATTCGCCTTGAGGGCGTTGGCCTCGGCCTGGGCCTTCTCCGCCTTCTCGAGGCCGCCTTCGATCGCGGCATACCGGTCCTGGTACGCCTTCTCCAGGGCCGGTGCGATGTACTTGATCACGAGGAACATCAGCACGGCGAAGCCGACGGCGGTGACCAGCACCTCCCACCAGTTGGGGACGAGAGGATTCGCCCCCTCGGCTGCCGCGAGGATCGTTTCAGACCTGATCATGGTTCAACCATCCTTTGGTGATATTTCCTGTCATGGGTGGCCGGACTGCCGGCCGAGGATGGACAGGAATTAGAGGACGAAGGCGAAGACCAGGCCCAGGATGGCGAGGGCCTCGGCCAGGGCGAAGCCGAGCAGGGCGATCGGCTGCAGGATGCGCTGGGCCTCCGGCTGGCGGGCGACGCCGTTGATGTAGGCGGCGAAGATCAGGCCCACGCCGATCGCGGAGCCGATGGCGGCCAGGCCGTAGCCGATGAGGTTCAGGTTACCGGTGATTTCCATGGTGTTCCTTTCAAGATGCCAGGCGGCAGGTTGTGAGGGAATCCCCGGCGTGGTTCCGGCGATTGCCGGTACCGGGAAGTCATGTGGTGCCGGACGGCGTCCGTCACCCCGTTCCCGCTCCGTCCCGTCTACTGCCGGGCCGGGTGCGGGGCCGGAAGGTCAGTGTTCGTTGGCGGCGAGGGCGCCCTGGATGTAGATCGCGGTCAGCAGGGTGAAGACGAAGGCCTGCAGGAACATGATCAGCAGCTCCAGGAAGTACATGGCCACGAACCCGAGGATCACCAGCACGCCGGTGCCCTGCAGTGCGAGGTTCCCGGTCTCCATGATGAGGAACTGCGCGCCGGCGCCGGCCAGCATCACGATCATGTGGCCGGAGAGCATGGTGGCCATCAGACGCAGGGAGTGGGTCAGCGGCCGGACGATGAAGTTGGAGATGATCTCCAGCGGCACCAGCAGCGGCAGGATCCAGCCCGGCACCCCGCTGGGGACGACGGCGAGCTTGAAGTAGCGCGGCCCGTTGCGGCGGACGCCGACGCCGATCCAGATGATGTAGACGATCAGCGCCATGGCGTAGGCCGAACCGGCGTGCGAGAAGCTCGGCAGCTGCAGCAGCGGGATGGCGCCGAAGATGTTGTTCAGCAGGATGAAGAAGAAGATGCCGAACAGCAGCGGCACCCAGGCCTTGAATTCCTTCTCGCCGATGATGTCCCGGCCGATGCCGTTGCGCACGAACGCGTAACCGGACTCGGCCAGCCACTGGACCTTGCCGGGCTTGAGCTGCGCCTTGCGCATCGCCAGCATGAAGAAGGCGGTGATCAGGATGACCGACAGGATGATCATGGCCATCTGCTTGCCGAAACCGGTGCCGTACTCGGCCATCCAGGGGATGATGTCCGGGAGGTGAGCGTCGTCGATCGTGGGAGGAACAAATCCACCCTCGTTGGTGGAGCTGGCGAGCACGATCGGTAGCACGCTGATCCTCTCTGCAGTGTCCGTCAGCGGAACGCGGTCAGTGGGCGTTCCCTCCACGCGGTCCCGGGCGGCGACACGGCTCGGCCCGGACCGTCGTTATTGATCGTTGATGAGCCTATCAAACCGGGCACGGTGCTCATGACCAGATCGGCCGTTTCGAGGCGGTTTCCGGGCCTCAGGACGATTTATTTCTACGTTGTGTCGAAGTCGGGCCGGCGGAGCGGCTCAGTCGTCGTAGATCTGCTGCCGGGTGCGGGCGAAGACCATCACCTCGGTGGCCTGCCAGACGAGGATGGCCAGGAGCGCCCCCACGCCCGCGGGGAGGGGCTGGAGCCAGGCCGGGACGGGCACCGCCGTGAGCAGCACCGCCATCAGGACGAGCTTGACCACGAAGCCGAACAGGGCGATGACGATGGCCTGGTCACGCCAGCGGTTCCAGGACCAGGCGGTGAGCGCCAGGGTCATGGCGGACAGGACCACGACGGCCACGCCCGCCAGTCCCAGCGATCCGGCGGCCCCGGCGCCGGCCACCGGCCAGGCGATGAGGGTGGCGACGGCGAGCGTGAGGAGGCCCACGGCCAGGCAGGCCGTGAGGATCCCCCACCAGCCGTGCGTGTTCTGGCGGGGCGCGCGGGCCGCACCGGTGGATCGTCGGGTCTTCGGTGCGGGCCTCATCGGCTCCCCCTTCTGGAACGGCGGACCCAGGGATGCAGGGTCAGGTAGCCGGCGCCGATCAGCAGCACGGCCAGGACCGGCAGCACGATGCGCCAGTCGAGGAAGTTCAGCGACACCACCCCGTAGGCGATGAGGAAGGCCCACAGGTAGAGCAGCAGGACCGCCTGCCGGTGCGTGTATCCGCCGTCCACGAGCTTGTGGTGCAGGTGGCCGCGGTCGGCCGAGAACGGGCTGGAACCCCGCGCGGTGCGCCGCACCACGGCCAGCGAGAGGTCGATCAGCGGCAGGGCCACCACGGCGATCGGCAGCAGGATGGGCATGTACGCCGGCACGTTCCGGAAGCGGAAGCCCTCCATCGCCTCGAAGTCGGCGGTGACGGCGACCGCGGCCGTGGCCAGGAGCAGGCCGATGAGCATCGCCCCGACCTCTCCCATGAAGATCCGGGCCGGGTTGAAGTTGTGCGGCAGGAACCCCAGGCAGCAGCCGACGAGCAGTGCCATCAGCAGGGTGGCCAGGTTGGAGTAGTCGAACTGGTTGATGGTCCGGGTCAGCAGGTACGAGTAGATGAAGAACGCCGATCCGCCGATCACCGCGATGCCGGCGGCCAGCCCGTCCAGCCCGTCCACGAAGTTGATGGCGTTCATGGTCAGCACCAGGATGAAGATCGTCAGCCCGATCTGGACGGGTTCGCTGCCCACCGGGATCCAGCCCACCGGCATGGCCTCGACGCGGATGCCGTGCAGGGCCACCAGGGCGGCGGCACCGACCTGGCCGGTGAGCTTGAGCGTCCAGTGCAGGTCCCACAGGTCATCGGCCACCCCCATGACCAGGACCACGGCCAGTGCCAGGAGGACTCCGCGCACCGGGTCGGGATCGGTGAAGATCCCGTCCAGGAACGGGACCATGGCACCGATGCCGAGGCCGGCCAGGACGCCGGCGAACATGGCCACGCCGCCGAGCTTCGGCACGGGGCGGCGGTGGACGTCCCGCTGGCGGCGCGGGGTGTAGACCCGTCCCTTCAGCGCCAGGACCCGGACCGCGGGAGTCAGGACGAAGCTGACGAGGGCGGACAGGACCAGCAGGAGGAGGTAGGCCCTCATCGTCCGCCCGGTGCCGCCGGCCCGGACCGGCCCGCGTCGCCGGTGGCGTCCGGTTCCGGTCCCACGAGGTCGGGGACGACGCGGACGAGCTCGGAGAAGGCCAGGGCGCCCTGGCGGACCACCCGGAACGGCGAGACCGTGCAGTCGACGATGGTCGAGGGTGCGGAGACGTCACGGTCGCCGTCGTCGAGGTAGACGGCCACGGAGTCGCCGAGCATCTCCTCGGCGGCCCGGGCCGACGTCGCGGCCGGCAGGCCGGTGCGGTTGGCGCTGGAGACGGCCATCGGACCGACCTCCTGGAGCAGCTCGCGGGCGACCTGGTCGTCGGGGACCCGCAGCGCCACGGTCCCCCGGGTCTCCCCCAGGTCCCAGGCCAATGACGGCTGGGCGGTGAGGATCAGGGTGAGGGCACCGGGCCAGAAGGCCTCGGCCAGCTCCCGGGCGGCCGCGGGGATCTCCACAGCCAGTCCGTCCATCACCTGGGGGGCCCCGATCAGCACGGGCGGGGGCATCGAGCGTCCGCGGCCCTTGGCGGCCAGCAGGACGGCCACGGCCTGGGGCGAGAAGGCGTCGGCGCCGATCCCGTAGACGGTGTCGGTCGGCAGCACGACGCACTGCTGCCGGCCCAGGGCCTGCCGCGCGGCCGCGATGCCCTCGTCCAGTCCGGGCTCAGTGGTGCAGTCGATCATCGTGCTCACGGTGCCATTGTCCCATCGTCGCCCCCGGTGGCCCGCCCCTGCACCGGCCGGGCGGTGCGGACGGCCTCGGTGAACCGCGGCCGGTCGTTGAGGTCATCGTGGGTGAGCACCTCGGTGAACAGCCCGTCGCAGGCGAGCAGCCGGGCCATGGCGGCCTCCTGGGTGTCGTCGTGCTCCATGACCAGCACGCCGCCGGGACGCAACAGCCGGGCCGCCGTCGCGGCGATCACGGCCGGCATCCGCATGCCGTCCGCTCCCCCGCCGTAGAGCGCGAGCTCGGGGTCGCGACGCGCCTCGGCCTGCTCCGGGATGCGTCCGTCGGGGACGTAGGGCGGGTTGGACACCACGACGTCGACGCGGCCGTCGAGCGCGGACAGTGCGGTGGCGGCGTCGCCCAGGTGCAGGTCGACACCGCGCGGTCCGAGGTTGGCGGCGGCCCACCAGGCGGCCTCCGGGTCGGCCTCGACCGCGTGCAACCGGGCCCCGGGGACCTCGGCGGCCAACGCGGCCGCGATCGCCCCGGAACCGGTGCACAGGTCCACGCCGATGACATCCCCCGCCCCGCGCACCCGCGCGGCGTCGGCGAGGGCCTCGATGGCCCGGCCGGCCACGAGCTCGGTCTCCGGCCGGGGCAGGAACACCCCGGGGCCGACCTGCAGGTCCACGGACCGGAAGGGGGCGGTGCCGGTCAGGTACTGCAGGGGCGTGCGCGTGGACCGGGAGATCAGCAGGCGGCGCAGGTCCACGGCCTGCACCGCGGTGAGGGCGCGGCCGGACACCGCCCACGCGGCCACCTCGCCGCGAGAGGCGCCCAGGACGTGGGCGGCCAACAGCTCGGCGTCGGCGCGCGGGGACGGCACCCCGGCAGCGGCCAGCAGCTCGGTCCCGGAGCGCAGCAGGACAGCCAGTCCGCGCTCCTGCGGTGCTCCCGTGGACCGGACGCCGGGGGCACCCCCGGTGCCGGCCGGCGTCGGGCGAGGCCGTGAGGGGATGGTGCGTGGCGTGGTCATCGCGTCTGCCATGGGCGTTCCCCTACTTCCCCCGGCCGGACTGGTCCCGCCCGGAGTGCTGGCCCAGCGACTCCAGCCGGTGCTGCTCGTCCAGGTCGATGCAGGACTGCAGGACCGGGCCCAGGTCCCCGTCCAGGACGGCGTCGAGGTTGTAGGCCTTGTACCCGGTCCGGTGATCGGCGATCCGGTTCTCCGGGTAGTTGTAGGTCCGGATCCGCTCGGACCGGTCCATGGTGCGTACCTGCGAGGCCCGCGTGGCCGCGTTCTCGGCGTCGAGCTGTTCCTGCTGGTGGGCCAGCAGCCTCGAGCGCAGCACCCGCATGCCGGCCTCGCGGTTCTGGATCTGGGACTTCTCGTTCTGCATGGACACCACGATCCCGGTCGGCAGGTGCGTGATGCGCACGGCGGAGTCCGTGGTGTTGACGGACTGGCCACCGGGGCCCGATGACCGGAACACGTCGATCTTCAGGTCGTTCGCCCCGATCTGGACCTCCTCCGGCTCATCGACCTCCGGGAACACCAGCACGCCGGCGGCCGAGGTGTGGATCCGGCCCTGCGACTCGGTCACGGGCACCCGCTGCACGCGGTGCACCCCGCCCTCGAACTTCAGGTGGGCGTAGACTCCCTCCGCCGGGTCCGTGGAGGAACCCTTGACGGCCACCTGGACGTCCTTGTACCCGCCCAGGTCGGACTCGGTGGACGAGAGGATCTCCGTCTTCCAGCCCCTGGACTCGGCGAAGCGCACGTACATGCGCAGCAGGTCCGCGGCGAACAGGGCGGCCTCCTCACCGCCCTCACCCCCCTTGATCTCCAGGATGGCGTCGCGCGCGTCCGAGGGGTCGCGCGGGATGAGCAGCCGGCGCAGTCGCTCCGCGGCCTGGTCCGCGGCATCCTGCAGGGCCGGCACCTCGGCCGCGAAGTCCGGGTCGTCCTGTCCCAGTTCCGTCGCGTCCGCCAGGTCCTCGGCGGCCTGTCGCCAGGCCCGGTGGGCGGAGACGATCCCGTTGAGCTCCGCGTAACGGCGTCCGAGCCTGCGGGACAGGGCCTGGTCCTGGTGGACGGCCGGGTCGGCGAGCCGCTCGGTGAGTTCACGGTGCTCGTCCAGCAGCTCCTGCACGGACTCGAACATGGTGGTTCCTTCAGTCAGTGGCCACCCGGGGCGGTGGCCGTCAGCGGGGATCGGTGGTGGGGGTCGGTGGGAACGACTCAGCCCCCGGCCCGCCGCGTCCGTGCGGCGGGCCGGGGGCCGGCGTCGATGCTACTTCTCGCCCTTGGGCCCCAGCGTGGTCTTGGAGACCAGCATGAGGAACTCGGCGTTGGACTGGGTGTCCTTGATCTTGTTGGTCAGGATCTCCAGTGCCTGCTGCGTGTCCAGGCCGGACAGCACCCGGCGCAGCTTCCACATGATCTTGATCTCCTCGCCGGAGAGCAGGTTCTCCTCGCGGCGCGTGCCGGAGGCGTTGACGTCCACGGCCGGGAAGATCCGCTTGTCCGCCAGCTGGCGGGACAGGCGCAGCTCCATGTTGCCGGTGCCCTTGAACTCCTCGAAGATGACCTCGTCCATCTTGGACCCGGTCTCCACGAGGGCGGTCGCCAGGATGGTCAGCGACCCGCCGTTCTCGATGTTGCGGGCGGCGCCGAAGAAGCGCTTCGGCGGGTACAGGGCCGAGGAGTCCACACCACCGGAGAGGATGCGTCCGGAGGCGGGGGCGGCCAGGTTGTAGGCACGGCCCAGTCGGGTCATGGAGTCGAGCAGCACGACGACGTCGCGGCCCATCTCCACCAGCCGCTTGGCCCGCTCGATCGCCAGCTCGGCCACGGTCGTGTGGTCGTCCGCCGGGCGGTCGAAGGTCGAGGCGATGACCTCGCCCTTGACCGAACGCTGCATGTCGGTCACTTCCTCGGGCCGCTCGTCCACCAGCACCATCATCAGGTGCACCTCGGGGTTGTTGGTGGTGATGGCGTTGGCGATCGACTGCAGGATCATCGTCTTGCCGGCCTTGGGCGGCGAGACGATCAGGCCACGCTGGCCCTTGCCGATCGGGGCCACGAGGTCGATGACGCGCGGGCCGATCAGCTTGGGGTCGGTCTCCAGGCGCAGGCGCTCCTGCGGGTACAGGGGCACCAGCTTGTTGAACTCGACGCGCTTCGGGGTGTCCTCGGCGGGCTGGCCGTTGACCGAGGTCAGCTTCACCAGGGCGTTGAACTTCTGGCGGTTGCTGCCGCCGCCGCCCTGGCTCTCCCCGTCGCGGGGCGCGCGGATGGCACCGGTGACGGCGTCGCCCTTGCGCAGCCCGTACTTCTTGACCATGGACAGCGAGACGTAGACGTCGTTCGACCCCGGCAGGTAACCGGAGGTGCGCACGAAGGCGTAGTTGTCCAGCACGTCCAGGATGCCGGCGACGGGCAGCAGCACGTCGTCCTCGGTCACCTCGGTGTCGTCGACCTCCGGGCCGCTGCGCCCGCGACGGTTGCGGTTGCGGTCGTTGCGGTTGCGGTTGCGGCGATTGCGGCGGCTGTTGGGGTCGTCGTCGCGGTCGTTGCGGTTGTCGTTGCGGCCGCGTCCCCCGCCGGACTGCTGGTCCTGGCCGCCGTCCCGGGACTCCCCGCGCTGGTCACGGTTCTCGGAGCGGTTGCGCGCACCGCGGCCGGACTGCTGGTCCTGGCCACCGTCGCGGCCCTCGCCCTGGTTGCGGGAGCCGCGGCCGGACTGCTGGTCCTGGTCGCCGTCCCGGGACTCCCCGCGCTGGTCACGGTTCTCGGAGCGGTTGCGCGAACCGCGGCCGGACTGCTGGTCCTGGCCGCCCTCGCGGGCGTCCTGCTGGCGGGTGCCGCGGCCGGAACCGCCGGACTGCTGCTGGTCCGCTGCACCGTCGGTGTCCGGGCCCGCGGCCGGAGCGGCCTCGGCCGGTGCCTCCGCCGAGGAACCTGCCGGGGACTCGGCGCGGCGGGAGCGCGAACGGCGGGCCGGGCGGCCGGCGCCCTGGCCGGACTCGTCGGACTTCTCGCCGGCGGACTGCGGACCGGCCTCCTGCTGTGCGGGGGCGGACGTGTCGGCCACGGCGGCGTCAGCGCTCGTCACGGACGGAGCGTCGGCCTGCTTGGCGGCACCCCGGCCCCGGGTGCTGCGGCCGGAGGCGGTCCCGGTGGCGCCGTCGCCCGCGGTGGCCTTGTCGGCGGCATCCTTGTGCTCGGGCTTGCGGTCGGCCACGGCGCCGCCGCGCTGGTGGCTGGAGATGGCGGCCACGAGGTCGGACTTGCGCATCCGGGAGCCCCCGGTGATGCCGAGCTGGGAGGCCAGGGCCTGCAACTGTGCGAGCTTGAGGCCGGCCAGGCCGCCACCGGTGGGGGCCTGGGGGGAATTGCCCTCGGATGCCGTGGGCAGTTCAGTGGTTTCGGTCACGAAGGTTCCTTCTCCCTCGTCAGGCGGGATCCGACTGGAGGGATCCCGCTACGTGTGCTCCGGCCGCCCCGTGAACACTGGAGAACCAGGGGCTGAAGACCGGGATTCGAGTCCGCCGGCCGGAATGACGGCCGATGGACGTGGCGCCGGATGGCGCCGACCGGACCGCAGACGGTCCGGGAGGGGCGATCCAGGGTGCCGTGACAGGCCGGGGGCCAGCAGGACCGCCTTCGGTCCGCTCGGTGCCTGGATCCACACCGTCCGCCGGCTCCACGTAGAAACGGGGTCCGGCCGGCTTCAGCCCCGGGGGGGATGGCCTGTGCGGTGTGACTCCACCTTAGCACCCGCCACGTCCACCGGGAGAATGCGCACCCGCCACCCCTGCGCCGATCCGCTGAGGGCGGACTCCATGGTCCCGCGGGCCCGTTCGGCGCTGTCCTGGTCGGGGGCCAGCACCATCACCGTCGGCCCGGCACCGGACACGACGGCGGCCAGGCCCTCGGCGCGCAGCGCACGGACCAGCCCGACGGACTCGGGCATGGCCGGCTCGCGGTAGTCCTGGTGCAGCCAGTCCTGGGTGGCCGGGAGCAACCGGGACGGGTCGGTGGTCAGGGCGTGGACCAGCAGGGCGGCCCGGCCCGCGTTCGCCGCGGCCACGTGGTGCGGGACCTGCGGCGGCAGCAGTCCGCGGGCCGTCTCCGTGCTCAGCGGCTCCTCGGGGATCGCGACCACGGGCACCACGTCCGGATGGACGGCCATCCGCACGGACCGGTAGCCCCCGACCTCACCCCAGGAGACCGCGAAACCGCCGGTCAGCGCCGGGGCGACGTTGTCCGGGTGACCCTCCAGGCCCGCCGAGGCGTCCAGCAGCCCCTCCGCCGAGGCGCGCTCGGACTCGGGCAGCAGGGCGTCCGCGGCCAGCACCGCGGTGGCGTGGGCGGCCGCGGAGGACCCCAGTCCCCGCCCGTGCGGGATCCGGTTGGTGGCGGTCAGCTCGATCCCCGGGACCTCCCAGCCGCGCTCGGCGAGGTACTCGCGCAGGGTGGCGATCACCAGGTGGGTGCCGTCCGTGGGCACGGAGCCGGAGCCCTCTCCCTCCACCACGGCGGAGAACCCCTCGGCCACGGTGGTGATGACGACCTCGTCGCGCAGGTCCAGGGCCAGGCCCATCGAGTCGAAGCCCGGCCCGAGGTTCGCCGACGTCGCCGGGACGGAGACGCGGACCGTGATCCCGACGGGCACGGTCCGCAGTGCCGGGGACCCGGTGGCCGGCGGCGTGGTCCGGGGCTCGGCGGCGGGCATCACGACAGCCCCAGCGCCTCGGCCACCGCCACGACGTCGAAGGGCACCCGCTGGGGCTCCACGTCCGAGCCGTCGGCGTTGCGCAGGGCCCACTGGGGGTCCTTCAGCCCGTGACCGGTGACGGTGATGACCCAGCGCTTGCCGGTGGGCACGTTGCCGAGCCCGTGGTGCTTGATCAGCCCGGCCACCCCGGCGGCCGAGGCGGGCTCCACGAAGACGCCCTCCTTGGCGGACAACCAGCGGTGGGCGGCGAGGATCTCCTCGTCGGTCACGGAGTCGATCAGTCCCCCGGACTCGTCCCGGGCGGCCTCTGCCTGCTCCCAGGAGGCCGGGTTGCCGATCCGGATGGCCGTGGCCAGCGTGTCCGGATCCGTGACCGGGTGGCCCAGCACGATGGGTGCGGCGCCGGCGGCCTGGAAGCCCCACATCACGGGCGTCCTGGTGGACACGGCCGGCAGCTCACCGGCTGCGGCGCCGGGGTGCGGGTTGGTGTACGGCTGGGAGTACTCGCGGTACCCCTTCCAGTAGGCGGTGATGTTCCCCGCGTTGCCCACGGGCAGCAGGTGGTAGTCCGGGGCGTCGCCGAGGGCGTCCACCACCTCGAAGGCACCGGTCTTCTGGCCCTCGATGCGGTTGGGGTTCACGGAGTTGACCAGGAACACCGGGTAGTTCTCGGAGAGCTTGCGGGCCACGTCGAGGCAATTGTCGAAGTTCCCGTCCACCTGCAGCAGCGTGGCCCCGTGGGCGATCGCCTGGGACAGCTTGCCCATGGCGATCTTGCCCTCCGGCACCAGCACCGCGCAGGTCAGTCCCGCCTGGGTGGCGTAGGCGGCGGCCGAGGCGGAGGTGTTTCCGGTGGAGGCGCAGACGACGGCCTTCGCCCCCTGCTCCACGGCGGCCGTGATGGCCATGGTCATGCCGCGGTCCTTGAAGGAGCCCGTGGGGTTCATGCCCTCGAACTTGACCCAGACCTCGCCCTCGACGAGCCGGGACAGGGCCGGTGCCTCGATCAGCGGGGTACCGCCCTCGCCCAGGGTCACCACCCGGGTGGACTCGCTGACGGGCAGCCGGTCTGCGTACTCGCGGATCACTCCGCGCCATTGGTGTGCCACTGGTGTTCAGTTCCCTTCGACGCGCAGGACGGAGACCACGTCGGTCACTGCGTCCAGCTCCTTGATGGCGGTGACGGTGGAGGCCAGGGCCCGTTCCCGGGCGCGGTGGGTGGTGATCCGCAGCAGGGACTCGGCCGGCCCCTCCGCTCCCGGGGAGCCGGGCACGCCCTCGGCGGCGTGCACCTCGTAGACGGCGCTGTCCTCGGGCAGCGGCACCTGCCGCATCGCCTCGATCGACACGCCGTGCTCGGCCACGACCGTGGCGATGGCGGCCAGCACGCCGGGCCGGTCGGCCACGCGCAGCACGATCATGTAGCTCGTGGTGGCCTCTCCGACGTCCAGTGCCGCCAGGGCCCTCTTCGGCGTGCGCGTGCGGCCGGGCCCGCCGCGGACCAGTCGGCGGGCGATGGACACGGTGTCCCCCATGACCGCGCTGGCCGTGGGGGCACCCCCGGCGCCGGGGCCGTAGAACATGAGTTCACCGGCGTTGTCGGCCTCCACGAACACGGCGTTGTAGGCACCGCGCACGGCGGCCAGGGGGTGCTCGCGCGGCAACAGGGTCGGATGCACCCGCAGCACGGCGCCGTCGACGCCGGCCTCGGACCGGATGCGCTCGGCGATCGCGAGCAGCTTGATGACGTATCCGGCCTCGGCGGCGGCCTCGTTGTCCGCGGCGGTGATCCGGGTGATGCCCTCGGCGTGGACCTTGTCCATGGAGAACGACGCGTGGAAGGCCAGGTTGGCCAGGATCGCGGCCTTGGCCGCGGCGTCCAGGCCCTCGACGTCGGCCGTCGGGTCGGCCTCCGCGTACCCGAGCCGCTGGGCCTCGGCCAGGGCGTCGTCGAAGGACGCCCCGGTGGTGTCCATCTGGTCGAGGATGTAGTTCGTGGTGCCGTTGACGATGCCCATGACCCGGTTGACGCGGTCCCCGGAGAGGGAGTCGCGCAGCGGCCGCAGGATCGGGATGGCCCCGCCCACCGAGGCCTCGAAGGACAACTGCGTGCCGGCCTTGGCGGCCGCGGCGAACAGCTGGCTGCCGCTCTGGGCCAGCAGCGCCTTGTTCCCGGTGATCACGGCCGAGCCGTTGGCGATGGCCCGCTCGATGAGTGTCTTGGCCGGTTCGATCCCGCCCAGCAGCTCGATGACGATGTCCGCGGAGTCCACGAGGGACTCGGCGTCCGAGGTGTAGAGCTCGCGGGGCAGCTGGTAGTCACGCGCTCCCTCGGGGTTGCGGACGAACACCCCGACCAGTTCGAGCTCGGCGCCCACGCGGGCCGCGAGCATCCGGGCGTCCTCGGTGAGGATGCGGGCCACCTGGGAGCCGACGGTGCCGGCGCCGAGCAGCGCGATCTTCAGGGGCGGGATCGTGTCGGTCATGGTCCTCCGTTGGGTCTGGGATGAAGTGCTGGGGTGTCCGGGGGCGGGGGCGTCAGAGGCCGGTCTCGCGGGCGAAGAGGTCCTCTTCGGTCTCCCGCCGGATGATGACACGGGCCTGCCCGTCCCGGACGGCCACGATGGCCGGACGCGTGAGCTGGTTGTAGTTGCTGGACAGCGAGTGGCAGTACGCACCCGTGGCGGGCACCGCGAGCAGGTCACCGCGCGCGACGTCGTCGGGCAGGTAGGCGTCCCGGACCACGATGTCCCCGGACTCGCAGTGCTTGCCGACCACGCGGGAGAGCACCGCGGGCTCGGTCGAGGTGCGCGAGGCCAGCGCCACGGAGTAGTCCGAGTCGTACAGCACCGGGCGGGCGTTGTCGCTCATCCCGCCGTCCACGGACACGTACCGGCGGGGGTGGGTCCTCCCACCGGCGCCCCCCGCCGCGTCCGGGGCGTCCACGGACACGGTCTTGCGCACGCCGGCCTCGTACAGGGTGAACGTGGAGGGTCCGGAGATGGCCCGGCCCGGCTCGATCGAGATCCGCGGACAGGCCAGCCCCAGGCGCTCGGTGGCCGCCCGGACGGCGGAGGCCAGGGTGGTGGCGATGTCCTCGGGCGTGCGCGGATCGTCCGCCGCGGTGTAGGCGATGCCGTGCCCGCCCCCGAGGTCCAGCTCGGCCAGTTCCACGCCGTGGGTGTCCCGGATCTCGGCCAGGAAGCCCAGCAGCTTCTCCGCCGCCACCCCGAAGCCCTCGGCCTCGAAGATCTGGGAGCCGATGTGGCAGTGCAGGCCCAGCAGGTCGATGGACTCGGCCGCCAGGGCCTGGGCCACGGCGGCCGCGGCCGGCGAACCGGCCGTGCCGCTGCCCTGCCCGGCGTCCGGGGCGGACATCGACAGGCCGAACTTCTGGTCCTCGTGCGCGGTGGCGATGAACTCGTGGGTGTGGGCGTGCACGCCCGGGGTGAGCCGGAGCATCACCGGTGCCCTCACCCCGGCCTCGGCGGCCAGGGCGGCCAGCCGGTCGAGCTCGTCCAGGGAGTCCACGACGATCCGCCCGACACCGGCGTCCAGGGCACGGCGCAGTTCCGCATCGGACTTGTTGTTGCCGTGCAGGCCGATGTGGGCCGGGTCCACCCCGGCGCGCAGCGCGATGGCCAGCTCACCGCCGGAGGCGGTGTCCAGGCGCAGCCCCTCCTCGGCGACCCACCGGGCGGCCGCGGTGCACAGGAAGGACTTGCCGGCGTAGTACACGTCCACTCCCCCGCAGAGCTCCGCGAACGCCGCGTCGAAGGCGTCGCGGAACGCCCGTGCCCGGGCCCGGAAGTCCTCCTCGTCCAGGACCAGCAACGGGGTGCCGAACTCCGCGGCGAGCCGGGAGACGGGAATGCCCTGCACGGCGATCTCGCCGTCGTCGTCGCGGGACACCCCGGCCGCCCAGAGCTTGGGGACCAGGGCGTTGGGGTCCCGGGGGTACTCCAGCCAGTCCGGGGCCAGCGGCGAGGGCCCGGCGGCCGGGTTCGCGTGATCGGTCGGGGTCGGCATCGGCGTCCTCACATCCTCTCCGGGGCGCTGACGCCCAGCAGTCCCAGTCCGTTGGCGAGCACCTGGGAGGTGGCCTCGTTCAGCCACAACCGGGTGCGGTTCAGGTCCGTGATCTCCCCGGGCGTGCCCTCCCGGGAGGTCACCGGGACGATACGGCAGGCACCGTACCAGGAGTGGTAGGCCCCGGCGATGACCTCCAGGTGGCGGGCCACCCGGTGGGGCTCGCGGAATTCGGCGGCCTGGGCGACCACCGAGGGGAACTCGCCGAGCCGGGCCAGCAGATCCGACTCGGTGGCGTGGGTCAGCAGGGACGCGTCGAAGGCGGAGCGGTCGACGCCGGCCGCCTCGGCCGTGCGCGCCGCCCCCCGGGTCCGGGCGTGAGCGTACTGGACGTAGAACACCGGATTGTCGTTGGTCCGGGAGGTGAGGATCTCCGGGTCGATGGTGATCGGCGAGTCCGCGGGGTACCGGGCCAGCGAATAGCGCAGGGCGTCGGCGCCGAGCCAGGACACCAGGTCCTTGAGCTCGATGATGTTGCCGGCACGCTTGGACAGCTTGGCCCCGTTGACGGAGATCAGCTGGCCGATCAGCACCTCGATGTTGCGGTCCGGATCGTCCCCGGCGCACGCGGCGATGGCCTTGAGCCGGCCCACGTAACCGTGGTGGTCGGCGCCGAGCAGGTAGATCTTCTCGGTGAAGCCGCGGTCCTTCTTGGAGAGGTAGTAGGCGGCGTCGGCGGCGAAGTAGGTCGGCTCGCCGTTGGCCCGGATGAGCACGCGGTCCTTGTCGTCGCCGAAGTCGGTGGTGCGCAGCCAGACGGCGCCGTCACGGTCCTCGATGTGGCCGAGCTCGCGCAACCGGGCCACCGCGTTCTCGATCGCCCCGGACTCGTGCAGCTGCTTCTCGGAGAACCAGACGTCGAAGTGCACGCCGAAGTCGGCCAGGGTGGTGCGGATGTCCTGCATCTGGTGCCGGTAGGCGGACTCGCGGATGATGGGCAGCGCCGCCTGCTCGTTCACCGTCCGGATGTCCGGGTGCTCGGACAGGACCTGGTGGGCGAGGTCCTGGATGTACTCCCCCGGGTAGCCGCCCTCCGGGACCGGCAGGCCGTGCAGCCGGTTGTAGACCGACTGGGCGAACACGTTCATCTGGTTGCCGGCGTCGTTGATGTAGTACTCGGCGGTCAGCTCCGCCCCCGAGGCGTGCAGCAACCGGGCGATGGCATCGCCCAGGGCAGCCCAGCGGGTGTGGCCGATGTGCAGCGGCCCGGTCGGGTTCGCCGAGACGAACTCCATGTTGACCACGTGGCCGGTCAGGGCCGAGTTCCTGCCGTAGTCGGCACCGGCCTCGACGATGGTCCGGGCCAGCTCACCGGCGGCGGCGGCGTCCAGCGTGATGTTCAGGAAACCCGGTCCGGCGATGTCCACGCCGGCGACACCGGGCACCTGCTCCAGGCGCCGGACGAGCAGGGCCGCGAGGTCACGGGGGGCCATGCCCGCCTTCTTGCCCAGCTGCATGGCGACGTTCGTGGCCCAGTCCCCGTGCTCGCGGTTCTTCGGTCGCTCGACCTTCACCTGCGCCGGGATCTCGACGGCGATCTCGCCGGAGTCGACGGCGTCCTGCAGGCAGGCGGCCAGGGCTGTGGAAAGGTCTTCGGGGGTCACCCGGGACAGTCTAATGTCGCGCAGGCAGCCGCCGCGAAACCGGCCGGCCGCGTGACCTGACGGGGCGCACGGGGCCCGACCGGGTGCGATTTCTTCTGTCGGCCCCGGATGCGATAGGGTTGTGAAGTCCCGCTCGGCCCCACCGGCCGCGAGACCCCCGCCTCCGTAGCTCAGGGGATAGAGCGTCTGCCTCCGGAGCAGAAGGCCGCAGGTTCGAATCCTGCCGGGGGCACCCTCTTCCTCCTCATCGTCCAGCGCGTTTCCGCGCCGACGATCCCCCCGGCACCGGGGTGACCCACAGCCGGATGATCCCCCGCACCACCACGGTCCCGTCCTCCCTCGTGGCCGTCACCGCCACGGGCACGTCCGGCGCCCCGTCCCAGTCCGCCGTGGTGCTCTCGGCGACGCACGTCACCTCCGAGTCCGCCGCGGCCAGGTACTCCACCTCCATGCCCTTCGGCAGCCACCGCATCCCGGGAGGCACGGTGGCCTCGGCGAGCAGGCCCATCGCCGCCTCCAGGCCGTTGCAGACCGCGATCGCATGGACAGTGCCGAGGTGGTTCTGCGTCGAGCGCCGCAACGGCACCGTCACCTCCCCGTAGTGCGTCGCCATGGCCTGCACGCCGAGGTGCGCCGAGGCGAAGTACGGAGCACGGCGGCAGAACGCGGCGGTGAACAGCCGTCGGCCGCCCGGCAGGGCGGAGAGGCGCCGGTAGAGCGAGAGCGTCGAGTTCATTACCCGATACTACGGGTATCGAGTGATACTCCCCACGGGCCGGCACCAGGACCTGGGCCGTGCCCCGGCCGGCTCGCCACCCGTGACCGGAGCCGTGCCGGGTCCGCACCCGGGCGCCGGGCCCGGGTCGGCAGGACGCCCGGGGCTGTACTGTCCCGCGGCAAGCCGCGAGGATGAACCGTGACCGCAGTGCCCCGAACGCCCGACGACCCCTGAGGGAGGCCACGGGACCGTGACCGTCTTCGGATTCCACGCCAGCCACGAGCAGGCCTCTCCGCGCCAGCTGCTCCAGGACGTGCACGCCGCCGAGCGCGCGGGCTTCGCGGCCGCCATGTGCTCGGACCACCTCGCCCCCTGGTCCCGACGGCAGGGGCACTCGGGCTTCGCGTGGTCCTGGCTCGGCGCCGCCCTGGCCGGCACCGGGATGCGCATGGGCGTGGTGACCGCCCCCGGCCAGCGCTACCACCCGGTGATCCTCGCCCAGGCATCCGCGACGCTCGCGCAGATGTTCCCCGGACGGTTCTGGATGGCCCCCGGCAGCGGGGAGAACCTCAACGAGCACGTCACCGGTGACCCCTGGCCGGACAAGGAGGACCGGCAGCTGCGTCTCGAGGAGTGCGTCGAGGTGATCCGCCGCCTGCACCGGGGTGACACCGTGGACCACCGGGGCCGGATCACCGTGGACCGGGCGAGGATCTGGGACCTGCCGCCGACGCCGGTCCCGCTCATCGCGCCCGCGCTCAGCCCGGAGACCGCCGCGCGCTCCGCGGCCTGGGCCGACGGTCTCATCACCGTCAACCAGCCCCTCGACGACCTCAGGACGGTCCTGGAGGCCTACCGCGGGCAGGGCGGAACCGGGCCGGCGGTGCTGCAGGTCCACCTGTCCTGGGCCCCGACCCGTGCCGAGTCCGAACGGATCGCCGTGGACCAGTGGCGGTCCAACACGGTCCCCCGTCATCAGCTGGAGGACCTGGCCCGGACGGAGGACTTCGAGGCGGCCTCGGCCGGGGCCGGACTGGACGAGGTGGCCCAGGCGGTGGACGTCTCCGCCGATCCCCACTGGCACGTGGAACGGCTCGCCGAGTACGCCGGGCTCGGGTTCGACGAGGTATACCTGCACTGCGTGGCCCAGGACCAGGGTCCGTTCATCGAGACGTTCGGCCGTGAGGTCCTGCCGGCCCTGGCCGGCCTGACGACGGAGGCGAACCCATGAGGTCGGCGCAGACCTCGGACCTGTGGTGGAAGAACGCCGTCTTCTACTGTCTGGACGTCGAGACGTTCATGGACGCGGACGGGGACGGAACCGGAGACTTCGAGGGCCTGACGGACCGGATCGACTACCTCCAGGAGCTCGGGGTCACCTGCCTGTGGCTGATGCCCTTCTACCCCTCCCCCGGACAGGACGACGGTTACGACGTCACCGACTTCTACGGCGTCCACCCGCGGCTGGGCGACCACGGTGACCTGGTCGAGTTCCTCCGCGCCGCCCGGGACCGGGGCATGCGGGTCATCGTCGACTTCCTGGTCAACCACACCTCGGACCGCCATCCCTGGTTCCGCGCGGCCCTGCGGTCGAAGGACTCCCCCTACCGCGACTACTACGTGTGGCGGCAGGACCCGCCGCCGGACACCTCCCACGAGGTGGTCTTCCCGGACCAGGAGGACTCGATCTGGACGCGGGACGAGAAGTCCGGGCAGTGGTACCTGCACCGGTTCTACCGGCACCAGCCCGACCTGAACGTCATGAACCCCCGCGTGCGGGACGAGCTCGCCAAGGCCATGGGGTTCTGGCTCGAGCTCGGCGTCGACGGGTTCCGGATCGATGCCGTCCCCTACTTCCTGGAGGCCTCTCCCACGGACGGTGCCCGGGAGCCCGAGGATCCGCACGAGATCCTGCGGGACCTGCGCTCCTTCACCCACCGCCGGAAGGGCGACTCGGTGCTGCTCGGCGAGGTCAACCTGCCGTTCGCCGCGCAGCGCGAGTTCTTCGGGGGCCGGGACGGTGACGAGTTGACCATGATGTTCGACTTCCTCTCAATGCAGTACACCTACCTCTCCCTGGCCCGGGCCGACGCGCGTCCGCTGGCGAGGACCCTGACCCGGCGGCCGCGCCTGGACCCGGACAACCAGTGGGCGACGTTCCTGCGCAACCACGACGAGCTGACCCTGGACAAGCTCAGTGACAGCGAGAGGGAGGAGGTCTTCGCGGCGTTCGGCCCGGATCCGGCGATGCAGGTCTACGGCCGTGGCCTGAGGCGGCGCCTGCCGCCGATGCTGGAGGGCGATCCACGCCGGCTGCGCCTGGCCTACTCCCTGCTGTTCTCCCTGCCGGGCTCGCCCGTGCTCTTCTACGGCGAGGAACTCGGTATGGGCGAGGACCTTGACGCCCCGGGACGGTTGTCCGTCCGGACGCCGATGCAATGGGATCCCGGCCGCAACGGCGGCTTCTCCACGGCGGCCCCCTCGCGGCTGGCCGCCCGCCCCGTGACCGGGGCCTACGGTCCGGAACACGTCAACGCCCTGCAGGCCCGGAAGGACCCGGACTCCCTGTACCACCACATCCGCCGGCTCATCCACGCCTACCGTCGGTCCCCGGAGATCGGCTGGGGGGAGCTGGAGATCCTCGAGCACTCCGCCGCCGGAGCACCCGCGGACTCCACGGAATCGGTGCTGGCACACCGGTTGTCCTGGGGCGGTCCCGGGCACGATCCCGGGGGCCGCGGTGGCGCGGTGCCGCTGTCCACGCTGATGCTGCACAACCTCTCCGCCGGTGCGAAGTCGGTCCGGCTGGACCTGACCGGGCAGCACCCCACGGCCGACGGCCTCGCGGGCCGGCCGCTGCTGGACCTGCTGGACGGGGACGACCTCGTCGTCGCTGCCGACGGCACCGTGGAGGTACGCCTGGACGGCTACGGCTACCGGTGGCTGCGGGCCGTCCATCCCCAGGACCACCGCCTCACCTGAGCCACCTCCGTCGACGGGAGCACCCCATGACCACGCCACAGCCCTTCTCCGACCGGACGACCGCCCTGGACTTCATCGTGTCCTGCCAGCAGGACCCCGCCACGGGCACGGCGTTCCTCGGGGAGGACCGGGCCGGCGTCGAGGCCGAGCTCGAGGGCCTGGGGCAACCGTGGCTGCAGACCGTGCGGGCCGTGGTGGAACGGGGGCGGCTCCTGGCCGCCGTCGCCGTGGAATGGGACGAGGAGCCCTCCATGGCGTGGGTGCACGGCCCCTGGGGCACCCCGGACGCCGTGCGTACGCACGGTCCTGGCCTGGTCATGGCGGCGGTGGACCAGGTGCCCCCGGCCATCCGCCGGTTCGAGCTGTGCGGCCACGTGGCCAACACGGCGATGGCCGTGGTGGCGGACCGACTGGGACTCGCACCGACGGAGACGAGCCTCGCCCTGGTGGTGGCGGCCGACGAGGCCGCCGGCTGGATCCCGCCCGAACCGCTCCAGGCCGTGACGGTCCGGCCGGCCGTCCCGGCAGACCGGGCCGCACTGGCCCGGTTGCACGCACCCGAGTTCGGCGAGGCGTACGCCACCGTGGACCAGTTGCTCACCCACCACCGCACGGTGGTCGCGGAGGCACCGGACGGCCGGCTGCTCGGCTATGCCTCGGGGCGGATCCAGGACGACGGCTCGGCCTACGTGGACTTCACCGCCGTCGACCCGTCGGCGCGCCGCCGCGGCGTGGGCCGGCACGTGGTCACGGCCCTGGTCCGGCTGCTGCTCGCCGAGGGCTCCCCGGAACTGGTCCACCTCACGGTGCGCGAGTCCCGCACCGCCGCGCAGCAGCTGTACCTGTCCCTGGGGATGCGCCAGGACGCGGCCCTGCGCGGATACCGCGGTCCCCGGCCGGCTCGGGACGCCACATCGTCCCGCGGCGCGGTGTCCTGACCCGGCGCCTAGACCGTGGCCGGCGACACGGTGATGTCGGCACCCCGGGACACGGCCACGGCCTCGTCGAACTCGGCGTCGATCTCCGGGTCACCGCGGTAGGTGGCCAGCGAGACCGCGATGCCCGCGAGGGCGGCGAGCACGAAACCGGGAACGATCTCGTACAGGGCGAAGGCCCCGCCCCAGGCATCGTCCGGCATGTTGCCCCACCAGAAGACGGTCGCGGCACCGACCACGAGTGCGGTCAGGGCGCCCCAGGTGTTGAAGCGCCTCCAGAACAGGGACAGGATGACGATCGGGCCGAACGAGGCCCCGAAACCGGCCCAGGCGAACGCGACCAGTTCCAGCACGCTGGACTCGGGATCCAGGGCCAGCAGCAGGGCCACGAGAGACACGACGACGACGCCTCCCCGGCCGAGCCACAGCCCGCTCCGGGGGCTCGCCTCCCGGCCCACGAGCTTGTAGAGGTCCTCCACCAGGGCCGAGGAGCACACGATCAGCTGCGAGGAGATGGTGGACATCACGGCCGCCAGCACAGCGGCCAGCACGAGTCCGGCCACGAAGGGGTGGAACAGGACCTGGGACAGGGCCAGGAAGACCGTCTCGGGGTCCTCGAGGGTGACGCCGGGATTCGCCTGGACGTAGGCGATGCCGACCAGGGCGGTCAGGACGGCCCCCAGGGCGCAGATCGCCATCCAGGCGATGCCGATCCGCCGGCCGACCACGGCGTCCCTCGCCGAGCGCAGGGCCATGAACCGGACGATGATGTGCGGCTGGCCGAAGTACCCCAGACCCCAGGCCAGTGCGGAGACGATCCCCACCCAGGTGGCGTTGGCGAAGAAGGACAACCGGTTGCCGCCCTCCGCCAGTGACGCGTCGGCCGCCTGGATGGAGGACACCACCTCGCCCCAGCCGCCCAGCTCGATGATCGCCACGGTCGGCACCGCGACCAGGGCCGCCAGCATCATCAGTCCCTGGACGACGTCGGTCAGCGAGGCACCCAGGAAGCCGCCGAAGAGGGTGTAGACGACCGTGATCCCGGCCACGAGCAGCATGCCGAAGAGGTAGGTGGACCCGAACGAGGACTCGAAGAACTTGCCTCCGGCCGCCATGCCGGAGGAGACGTAGAAGGTGAAGAAGACCAGGATGACGAGCCCCGCCACGATCCGGAGCACCCGGGTGCGGTCACGGAACCGGTTCTCCAGGAAGGAGGGGATCGTGATGGAGTTGCGGGCCACCTCGGTGTAGGCACGCAACCGCGGGGCCACGAACCGCCAGTTCAGCCAGGCCCCGACCGTCAGGCCGATGGCGATCCACGCCTCGACGAGGCCCGCGGCGTAGATCGCACCGGGCAGGCCGAGCAGCAGCCAGCCGGACATGTCCGAGGCCCCTGCGGACAGGGCGGCGACGCTGGGGCGCATCCTGCGTCCGGCCAGCATGTAGTCGTCCAGGTCGGTGTTCTTCCGGGCCGCGTAGAACCCGATGGCCAGCATGGCCGCGAAGTACAGCCCGATCGCGATGAGCTTGTAGGCGTAGTCCATGTTCTCCTCGTCCCCGTCGGCGCGAGACGGCCGGGGGACCTCGACGGCAGGGTGCGATGGGTCACCATGCCACGAATTCCCGTCGAGGGCCAACCGCCCGCGCCGACGTGGGCCCTATTGCAGCAGGGTCTTGTCGTCGATCGTGGCACCCTTGATCTTCTCGAACTCGCCCAGCAGGTCCTTCACCGTCCGGCCCCGCTTCTCCTCCTCGGTGAGGTCGAGGATGATCTGGCCCTCGTGCATCATGATGAGCCGGTTGCCGACCCGCAGGGCCTGCTCCATGTTGTGCGTGACCATGAGCGTGGTCAGCCCCTTGTCCTCGACCACCTGGCGGGTCAGCCGGGTGACCAGATCGGCCCGCTGGGGGTCCAGGGCGGCGGTGTGCTCGTCGAGCAGCAGGATCTTCGGGTCGGAGAAGGTCGCCATCAGCAGGCTCAGGGCCTGGCGCTGGCCGCCGGAGAGCAGTCCCACCTTGGCCTTGAGCCGGTTCTCCAGGCCCAGCTCCAGGGTCGCGAGCTCGTCCGCGAAGCGACTGCGCTTGGACCGGGTGACACCCGTGGCCAGCCGGCGCGGCCTGCCCCGGCGGTCGGCGATGGCCATGTTCTCCTCGATCGTCAGGTGCGGCGCGGTGCCGGCCATCGGATCCTGGAACACCCGGCCGACGAAGGCGGCGCGCTGGTGGTCCTGCAGCTTCGTGACGTCCCGGCCGTCGATGGTCACCGTCCCCTCGTCCGGGAACAGGTCCCCGGAGACGATGTTCAGCACGGTGGACTTGCCGGCCCCGTTGGAGCCGATCACGGTCACGAAGTCGCCCTCGGCCAGGTGCAGGTCCACGCTGCGCAGCGCGCGACGCTCATTGACGGTACCGGCGAAGAAGGTCTTGGAGACGGAGGAAATGGTCAGCATCAGCGATCTCCCTGTTCGGTCGTCGTCGTGGCGGCACCCGTGAAGGAGCCCGTGCCCGGGGCACCGGTGGCGAGCGCGGGAGCACCCGGGGTCTCCAGCACGGCATCGGGTTCGCCCTTGCGGGCCCGGGTCTTGCGCCGGCGCTTGAAGAACGGCAACTGCGGCACGATCAGGGCCAGGATCACCAGGATGGCCGAGACCAGCTTCATGTCGTTCGGGTTCAGGCCGACCTCGAGGGACAGCTGGATGACCACGCGGTAGAGCACGGAGCCGACCACCACGGCCAGCGCCGCGATCAGGATGGTGCGCTGCCCGAAGATGGCCTGGCCGATGATGACCGAGGCCAGTCCGGCCAGGATGAGGCCGATGCCCATGCCGATGTCGGCGAAGCCCTGGTACTGGGCGATCACGGCACCGCACATGCCCACGAGGCCGTTGGACAGGGCGAGCCCGAGGATCTTCTGGTTGTCCGTGTTCACCCCGAAGGAGCGGATCATCTTCTCGTTGTCACCCGTGGCCTGCATGGCCAGTCCCGTGTCCGTGTGCAGGAACCACACCAGCACCAGGGCCAGCACCACGGCCAGCAGGGTGAAGGCGGCGATGCCGACCGGGCCGCCGAGGACACCGGCCTCCCGCAGCGGGGTGATGGCCGTGTCCTCCCCGAGCAGGGGGACGTTGGCCTTGCCCATGATGCGCAGGTTGATCGAGTACAGGCCGATCTGGGTCAGGATTCCGGCCAGCAGGCCGTTGATGCGGCCCTTGGTGTTGAGCAGGCCGGTGATGACGCCGGCGATCAACCCGGCCACGAAGGCCATGAGGATCGCCATGATGGGGTTGATCCCGTTGGTGATCGAGATCGCGGCGACGGCGGCGCCGGTCGTGAACGAGCCGTCCACGGTCAGGTCGGGGAAGTCGAGGATGCGGAAGGTCAGGTAGACCCCCAGGGCCATGATGGCGTAGATCAGACCGAGCTCGATGGCGGTCGTCATGACAGCTCCAATGCGGCAGTTTCAGGAGGTGCCGCCCCGGCCTGGGCCGGGGCGGCACCGCGTCGTGGGAGGTGAGGGGCGCCGGGCGGGGCGGTTACTCGCCGACCGTGTGGTCGGCCTCGTCGAGCATCGACTGGGGGATCTCCACGCCCATGGCCTCGGCGGCCTTCGGGTTGACGTAGAGCTCCAGCTCGGTGGGGGTCTCGACCGGCATGGTGGCGGGATCGGCGTCCTCGGTGAGGATGCGCACGGCCATCTCGGCGGTCTGGGCGCCCAGCTTCTCGTAGTTCAGGCCGTAGGTGGCCACGGCCCCGCGCTCCACCGAGTCACCCTCGGCCGCGATGACCGGGATCTTCTGGTTCTGGGCCACGCCCAGCAGGGACTCGAGGGCGGAGACGACGGCGTTGTCGGTCGGCACGTAGAACGCGTCCACGTCCAGGGAGTTGGCGGCCTGCTGCACCTCGGAGGAGTTCGAGACGGTGGCCTCGACGATCTCCATGCCCAGCTCACCGGCGGCCTCCTTGGCCCACTCGACCTGGACCTCCGAGTTGACCTCACCGGAGGAGTAGACGATGCCCACCCGCTTGGCCTCGGGGGCCAGTTCCTTGAGCAGCTGCAACTGCTCCAGCACGGGGTTGGCGTCCGAGGTGCCCGTGACGTTCGCGCCCGGGGCCTCGAGGGAGTCCACGAGCTTGGCGGTCACCGGATCGGTCACGGCGGTGAACAGCACCGGGATGTCGCTGACCGCCTGGGCCACGGTCAGGGCCGAGGGGGTCGCGACGGCCAGGATCAGGTCCGGCTCGGCCGAGGCGAAGGTGCCGGCGATGGTGTTCGCGGTGGCCTGGTCGCCCTGGGCGTTCTGCACGTCGAGGGTGACGTCCAGCCCGGCCTCCTCGAGGCCCTCCTCGAAGCCCTTGCGGGCGGCGTCCAGGGAGGGGTGGGTGACGAACTGGGAGATGGCGATGTTGTACGACTGGGCGTCGGCCTCGGTGCCCTCGCCGCCGCCTGCCGTGGCCTCCCCGCCGTTGCCGGAACCGCCGCAGGCGGTCAGTGCGAGGGCGGAGACGGCCAGCAGGGCCCCGGCACGAAGCCCGGTGCGGGCCTTGTGGGTGCGAATCATGATGATGGTCCTTTCCATGCCGCGGTCCCCGGCGGATGGACGCAGGCTGCGCCGTCGGGTGGGATGACCGGGGACGTTGGAAGCTAAGAATAGACGTGACGCGCAACACAATGCACCACAACGCGCCCTCTCCGTGGAAAATCCCGTCCCAGGGACACGGATCGGCAGACCTTCTGTTCTCATCGCCGGGGAGAAGCCCTCCGGATCAGGACGTCTGGTCCGCCGGGCGGCCCCGCCGCAGACAGGCCGTGGTCCGGCCGTCCCGGCGACTAGACTGGCCGGTGCCATGTCCCAGTCCCCCGCCGCCACCATCCGCCTCGAGTACCCACCGCAGTTGCCGGTCTCGGCCGAGCGGGACACCATCAAGGATGCCATCCGGGACCACCAGGTGGTCATCGTGGCCGGGGAGACGGGTTCGGGAAAGACCACCCAGCTGCCCAAGATGCTCCTGGAACTGTCCCTGGACCCGGATGAGCCGGCCGTGTCCGGCACCGGCATGATCGGGCACACCCAGCCGCGCCGGCTGGCGGCACGGTCCGTGGCCGAGCGCATCGCCCACGAGCTCGGCACCCCGATCGGCACCGACGTGGGCTACCAGGTCCGGTTCACCGCCGAGACCTCGGCGGACACCCGGGTGAAGGTCATGACGGACGGCATCCTGCTGACCGAGATCCAGCACGACCGGCTGCTGTCGAAGTACGCCGCCATCATCATCGACGAGGCCCACGAGCGCAGCCTGAACATCGACGTGCTGCTGGGCTACCTCAAGCGGGTCCTGCCCGAACGGCCCGACCTGCGCGTGGTCATCACCTCCGCCACGATCGACCCGGAGTCCTTCGCCGCGCACTTCGCCCTGCCGGCCCCGGACGCCGCACCCGGCGACGCACCGGTGCCGGCCCCGATCATCGAGGTCTCCGGACGCACCTACCCGGTGGAGATCCGCTACCGGCCCCTGGACCAGCCCCGGCCGCAGGACGATCCCGACGACGACGCGGACGATGACGAGGACGCCCGGGACCCGGTGGACGCGGTCTGCGACGCCGTCGACGAGCTCTCCCGGGAGCCCGGAGGGGACATCCTGGTGTTCTTCTCCGGTGAGCGGGAGATCCGCGACGCCGCCGAGGCCCTGGCCCCGCGCGTCGCGGCCAACCGCCGGCTGGGCACCACGGAGGTGCTGCCGCTGTACGGCCGGTTGTCCATGGCCGAGCAGCACCGGGTCTTCTCCCCGGGCGGTCGCCGGCGGATCATCCTGGCCACGAACGTCGCCGAGACGTCCCTGACCGTGCCGGGCATCAAGTACGTCATCGACACCGGCACCGCGCGGATCTCCCGGTACTCCCACCGCACCAAGGTCCAGCGGCTGCCGATCGAGCGGATCAGCCAGGCCAGCGCGAACCAGCGCTCGGGCCGGTGCGGACGCACCTCGGACGGCATCGCGATCCGCCTGTACTCCGAGGAGGACTTCGCCTCCCGGCCGGAGTTCACCGACCCGGAGATCCTGCGCACCAACCTCTCCGCGGTCATCCTGCAGATGTGCTCGATGGGCGTGGCGCGCACCCCGGCCGACGTCGGGGACTTCCCGTTCCTGCAGGCCCCGGACTCCCGCCAGGTCACCGACGGCGCCGCGGTGCTCACCGAGCTCGGGGCGCTGAACAGCGGCCAGCCCGACGCCCGGGGCAAGGCCTACCCCAAGGGCACGATCACGCCGGTGGGGCGGAAGCTGGCGCGGCTGCCGGTGGACCCGCGCCTGGGGCGGATGATCGTCGAGGCCGGCGAGCGCGGCTGCGTGCGCGAGGTCATGGTCCTCGCCGCGGCCCTGACCATCCAGGACCCCCGGGAACGCCCCACGGAGCAGCGGGCCCAGGCCGACGAGCAGCACGCCCGGTTCAGGGACGAGAACTCGGACTTCTCCGCGCTGCTGAACCTGTGGTCCTACCTGCGCGAGCGCCAGAAGGAGCTCTCCGGCAACCAGTTCCGCAGGATGTGCCGCAGCGAGTACATCAACTACCTGCGGGTGCGCGAGTGGCAGGACCTGGTCCAGCAATTGCGCCAGCTGGCCAGGCCCCTGGGCATCTCGGTCTCGCCCGGCCCGGTGGACCCGGTGGGACAGCACGAGGCCGTCCACCGGTCCCTGCTGTCCGGGCTGCTGTCCCACATCGGCTCCTGGGACGAGCGCAAGCGCGAGTACGCCGGCGCCCGGAACACCCGGTTCGCCGTGTTCCCCGGTTCGGCCCTGTTCAAGAAGCGCCACGCCTTCGTCATGGCGGCCGAACTGGTGGAGACCTCGCGGCTCTGGGCGCGGATGGTGGCGAGGATCGATCCGGACTGGGCGGTGGAGGCGGCCGGGGCCCTGGCCAAGCGCACCTACAACGAGCCGCACTGGTCCCGCCGCTCCGGTTCCGTGGTGGCCCGGGAGAAGGTCACGCTGTTCGGCGTCACCCTCGTCCCCGACCGCCCGGTGCAGTTCTGGAGGATCGACCCGGCCCTGTCCCGCGAGCTGTTCATCCGGCACGCGCTGGTGGAGGGTGACTGGAAGACCCGCCACCACTTCTTCGCCCGCAACCGCCAGGCCCTGGCCGAGGTCGAGGAACTGGAGACGCGGTTGCGCCGGCGCGACCTGCGTGTCTCGGACCAGGACCTGTTCGAGTTCTACGACGCCCGGATCCCCGCCACGGTCGTCTCCGAGCGGCACTTCGACTCCTGGTGGAAGAAGGCCCGCCACCGGAGTCCGGAGCTGCTCGACTTCGACCCGCGGTCCCTGCTGGCGGTGGACACCGACGAGCTGGACACCGGCCAGTTCCCCACCACCTTCCACCACCCCACGGCCGGTGGCGGGATCGACCTGGACCTGTCCTACGACTTCAACCCGGCCGCGACCGCGGGCGAACCGGACGGCATCACGGTCATCATCCCGGTCCTGATGCTCAACCAGATGGACCCGGAGCGCTTCCGGTGGCTGGTCCCGGGGCTGCGCGTGGAACTGGTGACCGCGCTGATCAAGTCGCTGCCCAAGGCCGTGCGGAAGAACTTCGTGCCGGCCCCGGACGTGGCCCGGGCCGCCGTCGAGCGCCTGGGCCAGGACGCCGACCCGCAGGTCGACGACCTGCTGCCCGCGCTGGAGCTGGCGTTGCGCCGGCTCAAGGGCTTCGTCATCCCGCCGGGGTCCTGGGACCTCTCGGCGGTGCCGCCGCACCTGGTGCCCGACTACCGGGTGGTCGACGGCCGCGGTGCGGTGATCGGCGGCGGCCAGGACCTGGCGGCCCTGCAGGACCGGCTGGCCGGCCAGAATCGCACGGCCATCGCCGAGTCGCTGGCGCGGGCCGCCGGCGGCCCCGCGGCAGGGCCCGCCGGCGGCACCCCCTCCCCCGGCGCCGTCCCCGGGACGGGCGGCCGCGGCGGGACCGGCCGGGGTGCGACGCCGGGCGGCGGGCAGGCAGGACCGGCCCGGTCCGCGGTGCCGGCCCTGGCCGAACGCCACGGCATGACGACGTGGGACGTCGGGGACATCCCCCGCAAGTTGGACACCAGGATCGCCGCCGGGTCCGGGACGCAGCGCATCACCGGGTATCCGGGTCTGACCGCCGAGACCCTGGCGAACGGTTCCCCGGCGGCCGGGCTGACCGTGTTCCGCACCGAGGCGGACCAGCGCGCCGCCCACCGGGCCGGTGTGGTGAACCTGCTGCTCGCCCAGGTCCCGAGCCCGCAGCGCTACGTGCTGGACCACCTGGACAACCGGGAGAAGCTGACCTTCACGCAGAACCCCCACGGCTCGGTGGACCAGCTGGTGGCCGACTGCACCCGGGCCGCGGTGGACAGGCTGGTGCCCGAGGACCTGCCCTTCACCGCCGGCGAGTTCCAGGACCTGTTCACCGCCGTGCGCGCGGAACTGATCGACACGGTGTTCGCCGTGACGGCCGTCGTGGAGAAGGTCCTGTCCCGCGCCAGCCGGGTCCGCCGCGAGCTCAAGGGCTCGGTGTCCCTGGCGATGGCGCCGGCGCTCAGTGACATCAAGGCCCAGCTGGACCAGCTCATCGTCCCCGGCTTCGTGGCGGCCACGGGATGGCGGCACCTGCAGCACCTGCCGCGCTACCTGGACGGCATGCTGCGCCGGATCGAGAGGCTCCAGGCCGGTGGGCACCTGCAACGGGACGGCCTGGACATGGCCGTGGTCCAGGCCCTCGAGGACGACTTCGATGCCGCCGTCGCCGCCGTACCGGCCGGCCGGCCGGTGCCCGCGGCCCTGGAGGAGGTGCGCTGGCTGCTCGAGGAGTTGCGGATCAGCTTCTTCGCGCAGGACCTCGGCACCGCCGTGTCCGTCTCCGAGAAGCGCGTCCGTCAGGCCCTGAGGCAGGCCACGGGCTGACCTGACGGCCCGCGGCGGCGGCCTGCGGTCCCTTGTCCGCGTCGAGGCGCCGGTGCCACACTGGCCGCCATGAAGGTACTCGACGAGCTCATGGGACGCGTGGAGCGCTGGAAGGCGCTGGACCGGGTCGGGCGTCCCGCCGCGGCCGCCGTGGGACGGGTGGTGAGCCCGAGGCCGGTACGCAATCTCCTCAGCGGCACCGCCCTGGGACACCCGGCGCATCCGCTGCTCACCGACCTGCCGATCGGGGCCTGGTCCATGGCCACGCTGCTGGACCTGGTGGGAGGACGGGCGTCCGAACCGGCCGCCGACCTGCTCGTGGCCGCCGGGATGGCGAGCGCCGTCCCCACGGCCGCCACCGGGCTCAACGACTGGTCCGACACCCAGGGTGCCGCCCGCCGGGTGGGCCAGGTGCACGCCGCCTCCGTCAACATCGGCCTGGCCCTCTACACGGCCTCCTTCGTGTCCCGCCGCCGCGGGGCCCGCACCGCGGGCAAGGTCCTCGGCCTGGCCGGGCTCGGGGCCGTCATGGCCGGCGGGTACCTCGGTGGGCACCTCAGCTACGCCCTGGGCGTCAACGTGAACCGGACCGCGTGGCGCAAGGGCCCCCGGGACTGGACCGAGGTCCTGGACGCCGCGGAGCTGACGCCCGGCGGGCACCGCGTGGTGCAGGCGGGCCCGGTGTCCGTGCTGCTGGTGTGGGACGCGGAGGGGATCACCGCGCTGGACAGCGTCTGCAGCCACATGGGCGGCCCCCTGGAGGAGGGCACCATCGCCGACGGCTGCGTCACCTGCCCCTGGCATGGCAGCACGTTCCGGCTGGGGGACGGAAGCATCGTCCGCGGCCCGGCCAGCGTCGCCCAGCCGGCCTACGAGACGCGGGTGCGGGACGGCCGGATCCAGGTCCGGGCCCGGCCCTAGCCGGTACCGGCCAGGGCGTCAGTCCCCGGGGACGAACTCCCCGTGACCGGCCACCCGCAGCCCGGCACGGATCTTCTCGGCGGCGGCGTCCAGGTCCTCCGGCTCGGGGCTGTTGTCCACCTGCTCCAGGTCGAAGTCGTCGAGGGAGTTGGACGGCCAGACGTGCACGTGCAGGTGCGGGATCTCGTACCCGGCGACCATCAGTCCGGCCCGCTGGGCGCCGAAGGCCTCCACCTGCACCTTGCCGATCGCCTGGGCCACCGTGACCAGGTGCGAGACGAGCCCCGGATCCGCCTCGGTCCACTTGTCCACCTCGGCGCGGGGCACCACGAGGGTGTGACCCTGGGTCAGGGGACCGATGGACAGGAAGGCCGCGCAGGTCTCGTCCTGCCAGACGAAGCGGCCGGGCAGCTCCCCGTTGATGATGCGCGTGAAGACGGTGCTCATGGTGTGGACTCCTCCATCGTGGTGGTGCGTGGGTGGACGTTCAGGGACGGGTGCGGGCGGATCCGCGCGGCGGGCCGTCAGGGGTGCTCGCCGGTGGCCACCGGACGACCCGGCGTGTTGGACCAGGCCGACCAGGAACCGGGGAACAGCGCCGCCCGGTACCCCGCGATGTTCAGCGCGGCCACCTCGTGGGCGGCGTTCACGCCCGAGCCGCAGTAGGCCCCCACCGGGTGGTCCCGGTCCGCCCCCAGGGCGCGGAACCGCTCGGCCAGCTCGGCCGCCGGAAGGAACCGGCCGTCCTCGTCCACGTTCTGCGTGGTGGGGGCGCTGACGGCGCCGGGGATGTGTCCGGCCTGGGGGTCCAGCGGTTCCTCCTCCCCGCGGTAGCGGGCGGCGGACCGGGCGTCCAGGAGCAACCCGGACCGGGGCAGGCCCGCGGCGGAGTCCATGTCGAGCACCGGCATCCTGCCCCAGTCGGTCCGGGCGTTGCCGGGGCGCGGGATCACCTCCCCCGCCTGCAGCGGCAGTCCGGCCGCCCGCCAGGCCGCCAGGCCGCCGTCGAGCAGGTAGGTGCGGTCCAGGCCCACGTGCCGCAGCAGCCACCAGGCCCGGGCGGCCGAGGTCCCCTGGGCGTCGTCGTAGACCACCACGGTGTCCCCGTCGTCGATGCCGAGCATCCGCACGGTGTCCCCGAACCGGTCCGGGTCCGGCAGCGGGTGCCGGCCCTCGCGCGGGTTGTCGTGGCCGGCCAGCTGGCTGTCCATGCTCACGTACACCGCCCCGGGAAGGTGGCCCCGCAGGTACTCGCCGTGGCCGTTCTGGGACCCCAGGGCGGTCCACCGGACGTCCAGCACCTTCACGGCCTCGGGATCAGGACGCGGCTCCGTGGCCGCGAACCCCGGACGTGGCGGTCCGTCCGGCACCGGCGCCGCGGCCGGGGCATGGCCCTGCCAGGCGGCCACCGTCCGTGCGTCCACCAGGACGGGGGCGGCGCCGTTCACCCGATCCACGCGGTCTCCCCCTCCTCCAGGACGAGCAGCGTGGTCCCGTGGCGCTCGGCGAACGCGGTGGCCTGACGGCGGTACATCGGCAGCCCGCGGCCGTTGAGCAGCCCGTCGTGGACGGGGATGGCCTGGCGGGGGCGCACGGCGGTGATGAAGTCGACCATCTCGGCCAGCTTGGACCACGGGGCGCTCAGCGGGACCAGGAGGGTGTGCGGGGCCGGGCCGTCGGGGACGATGTAGCTGTCCCCGGGGTGGTAGACCTGCCCGTCGAGGACGTAGCCGGTGTTGGCGACCACGGGGATCTGGGGATGGATGAGGGCGTGCTGGCCACCCACGGTCCGCACCGCGAAGCCCGCGGTCTCGAACTGTTCCCCGGGACCCGTGGCGATGATCCGCTCGGCCGGGACCCCGGCGGCGCCGGCGGCACCGGCGAGCCGGGCGGCAGGGGCCGCGGGGGCACGGACGGTGACCTCCGGGTTCGCCGCGAGGAAGTCGAGGACGGGTCCGTCGTCGAGGTGGTCTGCGTGCTCGTGGGTGACGAGGATGTGCTCGGCACCCTCCAGTGCCACCGGGACGTCCGTGAAGTTCCCGGGGTCGATGACCAGGCGCCGGCCGGCCTTCTCCAGCCGGACGCACGCGTGACCGAACTTGGTCAGGGCGATCTGCGATTCCACCCGGCCAGCCTATCCCGGAACCTCGGCCGTCGTCAGTCACCGACCCGTCCGGAACGGCACCGAACCGCCCGGTCAACCGCGGGTCGAGGAGGGTGGACGGTGAGCCGGTGAGGACCCGGTGACGGGCGGGGCCTGCGGAGGACGCGGGGCCGGACCCGGCGCTGGTAGCCTGTGCGGGACATGAACGCCGGACCCGACGCGACCACGCCGCCCCCGCCGCAGCCCCCCAGGCCGGCCCGGGGACGGTCCACTCGGCAGAAGACCGCGGTGAACAGGGCACTGGACGAACTCCGCGACTTCGTCAGCGCCCAGGACCTGTTCGCCCTCCTCAAGGACCAGGGTGAGCAGGTCTCCCTCGCCACCGTCTACCGCATCCTGCAGCAGCAGCAGCAGGAGGGGCTGGTGGACGTCCTCAACCCGGACGACGGGGAGTCCCTGTACCGGCGCTGCGAGGTGCAGACCCACCACCATCACCTCGTGTGCCGGCGGTGCGGGCGCGCCGTGGAGATCGAGGCGCCGGCCGTGGAGCGGTGGACCGCACGGATCGCGAGCGAGCACGGGTTCACGGATGCGGAGCACACGGTGGAGATCTACGGCATCTGCCCCGACTGCTCGCGCCCCTGAACCTCGTCCGGCCCGCAGTCCGGGTCCACGAGCAACGGTGCCGAGGAGCGGTGCAGCGACCCCAGCCCGTAGACGTCCTCCAGGTTCCTGCGGGTCATGACCTCCGCCGGGGCCCCGGAGGCCACGACGCGCCCGTTGACCAGGATCACGTGGTCGGCGGCGCCGGCCTCCTCGAGGTCATGGGTGGTCAGCACCACGGAGTGCCCGTGCTCCGTCTCGGCGTGGATGATGCGGTCGATCGTCCGGGCCGAGGTGATGTCCAGTCCGGTCATCGGCTCGTCGAGCATGAGCACCTCGTGCCCCTGCGCCAGGCCCTGCGCCACGTACACGCGCTGCCGCTGGCCCCCGGAGAGCTCCTCCAGGTGCCGGCCGGCCAGGTCCGTCACGTTCATCTTCTCGAGGGCCTCCGCCACGGCGGCCCGATCCGCCCGGGAGAACGGGCGCAGCCACCCCCGGGAGGGGTAGCGGCCCATCCTCACGACGTCCCGCACGGTCATCGGCGTGCCCACCGGGAACACCACGGACTGCATGACGTAGGAGATCCGCCGGCGGTTGGCGCGCGCGGATCCGCCGAGCACGCGCAGCGAGCCCGACGTCGGCTCCAGCACCCCGGCGATCGCCTGCAGCAGGGTGGACTTGCCGGACCCGTTGGGTCCGATCACGGCCGTCACCCCGCCCACCGGCACCCGGAACGTGGAGGCCCGCAGGGCGACGTGGCGCCCGTGGGACAGCACGAGGTCACGGGCCTCGACCAGCGCCTGGGCCGCGGCGCTCATGCCGTCACCTCGGCACCGCGGCGCAGGGGGCGGATCCTGCGCAGGGTCTCCCGGACGGTCAGGACGATGAAGAACAGCACGATGGGCACCAGGGCCATGGTGGCCGAGCCCGCCGTGCCCAGGTGGTAGCTCAGGCCCAGCCCCACGACCACCGAGACCGCCGCGATGCCGGTGGAGACGGCGAACATCACCGGCACCGTCCGGGACACGAGTGCCGCGGTGGCCGGCGGGCCGACCAGCAGCCCGAAGACGAGCATGGTGCCCACGGCCTGGAAGCTGCCGATCACGGCGGTCGCGATGAGCACCAGCAGCAGGGCGTGGGTCAGCTTCGGGTGCATGCCCAGGGACTCCGACTTGGCCCGGGAGAAGGACAGGGCCATCAGCGGGCGGTAGAGCAGGACGGCGAAGAGGATGACCACGACGGCCATGATCGCCTGGACGCGGATGTCCGCCCAGGTCACGCCCAGCGCGTCACCGAACAGGATGGCCGTCAGGGAGCCGGTGTAGGACTCGGCCCGGGAGATGATCACCACGCCCAGGGCCATCATCCCGACGAACAGCAGGCCGATCGAGGTGTCCTCCTTCAGCGTGGTGGTCCGGTACACGAGCTGCATCCCGCCGACCATGGCGGCCGCGGCGACCGCGGCGCCCAGGTAGGGGGAGAACCCCACCACCACGGCCGCGGCGATGCCGGGGATCACCCCGTGCACGAAGGCGTCGCCGAAGAAGCTCATGCCGCGCAGCACCAGCCAGACGCCGACGACGGAGCACATCAGCGCCGCGACCAGGCCGCCGACGAGGGCACGCTGCTGGAATCCCAGGGCGAAGGGCTCGATCAACCAGTCCACGGCGACCACCCTACTGGCCGCTCGCGGCGGCGTGCGGTGCGGGGCCCGCTCACGCGAGCGCGTCCGCAAGGGCCCGCGCGGTGGCCACCATGGCGTCGGCGTAGTCCTCGGCACCGGAGCCCTGGGGGCCCACCCCGCCCTCGTAGACCTCGACCACGGGGACCTCTCCGCCGGTCTCCGCGGAGAGCGCGGGGATGAGCTTGTTGCCCGAGCCGGCGCTCATGACGAGGGCATCGGCGCCCTGGTCCTCGATCTGCGCGACCAGCTGGGCCAGCCGCTCGGAGGACGGTTCCGCGTCGGTGGCCCCACCCGGGATGACGACGCCGGCGATCTCGAAGCCGTAGGCGTCGGCGAAGTAGGCGTAGGCGGCGTGGTCGGTGACCAGCGTGCGGCGGTCCGCGGGGATCGCCTCGAGGACCTCGCGCACCTCGGCGTCCGCGGCCCCGAGGGTCTCGGCGGTCTCCTGTCCGCAGTCCGCGTACCGCTCGTCCCCGGTCGTGCGCGCGAGCTCGTCACCGATCACCCCGGCGGCCGTCGCCATCCGGGAGACGTCCATCCACACGTGCGGATCCTGTGCACCGTGGGCGTCCGCGTCCTCCCCGGCATGGGCCTCCCCCTCCTCCTCCGCGTGGGCGTCCTCCTCGGAGGCGTACGGCAGCGGGTCGAGCTGGGGGCCGACCTCGAGCAGGGTGGCGCCGTCGGCGGCCGCATTGTCCAGGGCGGCCTGCATCCCGGACTCCAGGCCCAGTCCGTTGGCCACGACCAGCCCGGTCCGGGTCATCTCCGCGATCTGCTGGGAGGACGGGGCGAAGTCATGGGGGTCGTCCCCCGGGCCCATCAGCGTGCGGGACGAGGTCCCCGCGCAGGCGGTGATGTCCGCCAGGACGCTGCCGAGCTGCGTCGTGGTCGCCACGGCCACCGGCTCGCCCCCCGTCGCGGTCTCCTGGTCCGTGCCTCCCGCGCCTCCCGGGCCGCCGCCGGCACAGGAGGTGAGGGTGAGCAGGGCGACGACGGCCAGGCCGCTCACGCCCGCCACGGTCGGGAGCGGGCGGGCACGGCGGCCGGGGCGGGGGGAATCGGGCATCGGGGTCCTTCGGGAAGAGCGGTCGGGAATGGGGACCAGCGTAGCATGTTGAGAACTGTTCCCAATAAGGCTGGCCAGCCCCCGGATCCGTCAGGCGTGACGACGCACCCGGTTCGGGTTGTTCGACTGGGTGGCGTCGTGGATCTCCCCCACCAGCACCTCGAGCACGTCCTCGAGGAACAGCACGCCGACCGTCTCACCCGCCGCGGAGATCACGCGCGCCAGGTGCGAACCGGTGCGCTGCATCAGGGACAACGCGTCCTCGATCTCGTCGGCGACGCCCACGTTGGCCAGGGAGCGGACCTTGGTGACGGGCACGGGTTCGCGGTAGTACTGCTCCGGGACGGTCATGACGTCCTTGAGGTGGAGGTAGCCCGTGTAGGAGCCGTCCGCGTCCTGGAGCACGAACCGGGAGAACCCGGTCCGCCCCACGGCCTTCTCGAAGGCCTCGGGGGCCACGTCCGCGGCCAGGGTGACCAACTCGGCGCTGGGCACCATCACCGCACCGGCGGTGTAGTCCGAGAACTCCAGGGCCCCGCTGAGCAGCCCGGAGCCGTCGTCCACCAGCCCGGTGCGGGTGGACTCGGCGACGATCGACTGGACCTCCTCCAGGGTGTAGGTGGAGTTGACCTCGTCCTGGGGCTCGACCTTGAGGGCGCGCAGCACCAGGTTCGCGGCCCAGTTGAGCATGACGATGACCGGGTGCAGCACCTTGTTCAGCCAGACCAGCGGGGTAGCCAGCAGCATGACGGCCTTGTCCGCCATGGACACGGCCGCGTTCTTCGGGACCATCTCGCCGAAGGTGACGTGCAGGAAGGTGACCACCAGCAGGGCGATGACGAACGCCGAGACGTCCGCGACCGCCGTCGGGACCCCCGCCGCCTCCAGCGGGGCCACCAGCAGGTGGTGGATGGCCGGCTCGGAGACGTTGAGGATCAGCAGCGAGCAGACGGTGATCCCGAGCTGGCACACGGCCAGCATCTGGCTGACGTGCTCCATGGCGAACAGGGCCGTCCTCGCCCGCCCGGACCCGGCCTCGGCCTTCGGCTCGACCTGGCTGCGGCGGGCGCCCATGACGGCGAACTCGCCCGCCACGAAGAAGGCGTTGGCCGCCAGCAGCACGACCAGCCAGAGCATGCCCATGATGTCCTGGTTCATCGGGTCTCCTCCTGGGCCCGGGCGCTGCGGGCGGTCCGGGACGCCTCCGCCGGTGACCCGGCGGACGGGGTCCCGGCGGCACGCGCGGCCGGGATGAACTTGACCCGGTCCACGCGCCGGCCGTCCATGCGCTCCACCTCGAGCGTGCCGCCCTCGGCCTCGACGCGGTCCCCGACCTCGGCCACCCGGCCCAGGACGGCCATCACGTACCCGCCGACGGTGTCATAGGAGCCGTCCTCCGGGACCTTCAGGGACGGGATCTGGGCGCCGACCTCGTCCGGGCGCATCAGGGCCGGGAAGTACCACTTCCCGGAGGCGGTCTGCAGCACGCCCGGTGTCACCCGGTCGTGCTCGTCGGAGACCTCCCCCACGATCTCCTCCACCAGGTCCTCGAGGGTGACCATCCCGGCCGTGCCGCCGTACTCGTCCACCACCATCGCCACCTGCAGGCTGGCCGAGCGCAGCTCGCCGAGCAACTGGTCCAGGTGGACGGTCTCCGGAACGCGGCCGACGTCGGTCATGATGGTGGCCGCGACGAGCTCGGGACGCTTGGCGCGCGGGACGGCCACGGCCTTCTTCACGTGCAGCACCCCGCGGACGTCGTCCGGGGAGTCGCCGATGACCGGGAACCGGGAGTACCCGGTGCGCCGGGCGATGTCGATGACCGAGTCCAGCGGCTCGTCAGCCTCGATGGACTCCATGCGGATGCGCGGGGTCATGACGTCCGCCGCGGTGCGGTCCGAGAAGCGCAGCGTGCGGTCCACGAAACTGGCCGTCTTCTCGTCCAGGGTGCCCATCTCCGCCGAGCGGCGCACCAGCGAGGAGAGCTCATCGGGGGTGCGGGCCCCGGAGATCTCCTCCTTGGCCTCCATCCCGAACAGGTGCAGCACGCGGTTGGAGAAGCCGTTGAGCACGAAGATCACCGGCCGGAACACGGCGGTGAAGACCAGCTGGGGACGGGCCAGCGCGCGGCCGACCTGCATCGAGCGGGCGATGGACAGGTTCTTCGGGATCAGCTCACCGACGAGCATCGACAGCAGCGTGGCCACCACCATCGCCACCACGAGGGACACCGTGGAGGCGGTGGCCTCCGGCACGCCCCAGGCGGTCATCGGCCCTGCCAGCAGCGCCCCGAGGGAGGGCTCCATGAGGTAACCGGTGAGCAGGGTGGTCAGCGTGATGCCGAGCTGGCAGGCCGAGAGCTGCGTCGAGAGCGACTTCAGGCACTTCAGCAGGGGCTCGGCACCCCGGTCGCCGTCGTCCACCAGTCGCTGCACGGTGGGCACGTCCAGGGCGATCATCGAGAACTCGACGGCCACGAAGAACCCAGTGCCCAGGATGAGCAGCAGGCCCAGGGCCAGCAGGAGCCATTCCACGGTCAGCGCTCACCGCCGTCGCGGGGTGCGGCCGCGCGGGCCCCGGGGGGCCGGCCGTCAGTCAGGGGTGAGCACGTACTAGAGGGCTCCGTTCCGGCCACGGCGGCGGATGCGCGGTGGCGGGAGGAGGCACCGGATCGGTGTCTGTCCATGATGGGACCCAGTATATGGGGTGCCCGGGACCTCCCCCTGTCGGGCACTCCATCACCAGGACTGCGCGAGGGGCCGCCCCTCCTCATAGCCGGCGGCCGACTGCACGCCCACCACGGCGCGCTCCCGGAACTGCTCGAGGTCCGCGGCGCCGGCATAGGTCATGGACGAGCGCACGCCGGCGGTGATCATGTCCAGCAGGTCCTCCACGGAGGGCCGTTCGGGGTCCAGGTACATCCTCGAGGTGGAGATCCCCTCCTCGAACATGGCCTTGCGGGCGCGGGCGTAGGCGTCCTCGGTCCGCGTCCGGTTCTGGACGGCCCGCGCCGAGGCCATGCCGAAGCTCTCCTTGTAGCGACGCCCGTCGGCATCGGTCACCAGGTCCCCCGGGGACTCGACAGTGCCGGCGAACCAGGACCCGATCATCACCTGGGAGGCACCCGCCGCGAGCGCCAGGGCAACGTCCCGCGGATACCGCACGCCGCCGTCGGCCCACACCCGCCTGCCCAGGTCCCGGGCGGCGGCCGCGCACTCCAGCACCGCGGAGAACTGCGGGCGGCCCACCGCGGTCATCATGCGCGTGGTGCACATCGCGCCGGGGCCCACGCCGACCTTGACGATGTCCGCGCCGGCCGCGACCAGCTCGCGCACGCCGGCCGCGGACACCACGTTCCCGGCCACCACCGGCACCGTCAGGCCCAGCCCGCGCACCGCGGCCAGGGCGTCGAGCATCTTGCGCTGGTGGCCGTGGGCGGTGTCCACCACCAGGACGTCCACGCCGGCCTCCACCAGGGCGGCGGCCCGGCCGGCCACGTCCCCGTTGATCCCGACGGCGGCACCCAGTCGCAGCCGTCCGTCGCCGTCGAGCGCGGGGGCGAACATGCCCGAGCGCAGCGCTCCGGCGGGCGTCAGGATGCCCACCAGCCGGTCCCCGTCCAGCACCGGTGCATAGGGCGTGGCGCTGGCGTCCATGGCGGTGAAGGCCCTCTCGAGGGCCTGTTCGGGCACCCGCCCGCCGACCGGCGCCGGGAAGTCACCGGCCTGGAGGGCCATCGACGGCTGACGCAGGACGGAGTCGACCGAGGAGAAGCGGTCCACCCCCTCGCAGTCCTCGTGGCGCACGATCCCGGCGAAGGCGCCGTCCTCGTCCACGACGCACACGGCCGGGTGGTTCCGCTTGCCCAGCAGGTGCAGCACGTCCAGGACGGTGTCCGTGGGGTGGACCTCCAGCGGGGTCTCGAAGACGGGGTGGCGGTCCTTGACCCAGCCGGCCACTCGCCGGATCACGGTGATCGGCACGTCCTGGGGCAGGATGCCGAGGCCGCCGCGGCGCGCCATCGTCTCCACCATGCGCCGCCCCGTCACCGCGGTCATGTTGGCGGCCACCAGCGGGATGGTGGCGCCCGTGCCGTCGTCGGCCGCGATGTCGACGTCCATCCGGCTCGTCACCTCGGACTTCGAGGGGACCAGGAAGACGTCGGAGTAGGTGAGGTCGGTGGTGGGGGCCGTGATGAACTCCATGGCCCCATCGTCCCATCCGTTCGCGCCACGGCGGCAATTCCCCGCGGGGGCGTTGGTGCCTGACCTCGAAATATCACTATGCTGGTACGAGCGTGCCCACGGGCCGGACTGCACGGTCCGGTGCCCGCCGGACCGGAGCGGGGCGCGCGGGCGAAATCCCCGCCGGTGAATCACATCATGACTACGGAAGAGGCGTATCCACCGTGCCAGAACTCACGTCCGACCGGCTTTCCGCGGAATTCCCCGGAAACGAATGGCTCGTCGCGGAGATCTACGACAAGTACAAGGCGGACAAGTCCTCCGTGGACGCGAAGTGGGTGGAGATCTTCGAGCGTCTCGAGGCGGACGGACCGGCCGGTGGCGCGTCCCCGGCCGGCGCCGGGACGTCCAACGATCGGGCCCGTCCTTCCGGCACCTCGACCGCGACCCAGGTGAAGGACCTCCCCCGGGACCCCGGCAAGCAGTCCGGTGCCAGCGCGGCCACCGCCTCCGGTGCGAAGCCCGCCCCGAAGGCCGCTCCCGGGCCGGCCGCCAAGCCTGCCGCGCAGACGGCGGCGTCCCCGTCGTCCTCCCAGTCGCCCTCGGTCAAGAAGTCCAGCGCACCGGCCGGCACCCCCGTGCCCTCGGAACCGGAGAAGTCCAAGAAGAAGGACGCCTCCGAACCGCTCGAGGACAAGGTCACCCCGCTGCGCGGCATGTCCCGGGCCGTGGCGAAGAACATGGACGCCTCGCTGTCCATGCCCACCGCCACCACCGTGCGTGATGTCCCGGCCAAGCTGCTGATCGACAACCGGATCATCATCAACAACCACCTCAAGCGCACCCGCGGTGGCAAGGTGTCCTTCACCCACCTGATCGGCTATGCCCTGGTGCGCGCCCTGGCCCAGTACCCGGCCATGAACGTGCTCTACCGCGAGGTCGACGGCAAGCCCTCCCTCGTCGAGCCGGCGCACGTGAACTTCGGACTGGCCGTCGACCTGCCCCAGAAGGACGGTTCGCGCACCCTGGTCGTGCCGAACATCAAGGGCGCCGAGTCCCTGAACTTCATCGAGTTCTGGCGGGCCTACGAGGACCTCGTCAAGCGTGCCCGCGACAACAAGCTGGGCCTCGAGGACTACGCGAACACGACCGTCTCGCTGACCAACCCCGGCGGCATCGGCACGGTGCACTCCGTCCCGCGGCTGTCCGAGGGCCAGGCCGCGATCATCGGCGTGGGTGCCCTGAACTACCCGGCCGAGTTCCAGGGCGCCTCGGAGAAGACCCTGAACCGGCTGGCGGTCTCCAAGACCATCACGCTGACCTCGACCTACGACCACCGTGTCATCCAGGGCGCTGCCTCGGGCGAGTTCCTCAAGCTCATCCACGGGCTGCTGCTGGGCGAGCAGGACTTCTACGACGAGATCTTCGAGTCCCTGCGCATCCCCTACGAGCCGGCCCGCTGGCGGCCCGACGTCCAGGTGAACCCCGAGGACCAGATCAACAAGGTGGCCCGGATCCAGCAGCTGATCCACGCCTACCGCGTGCGCGGACACCTGATGGCGGACGTGGACCCGCTCGAGTACACGATGCGCAAGCACCCGGACCTGGACATCCTGCACCACGGGCTGACCCTGTGGGACCTGGACCGCGAGTGGCCGACCGGTGGTTTCGGCGGCAAGCCGATGCTGCCGCTGCGCGACATCCTGGGCGTGCTGCGTGACGCCTACTGCCGCAACACCGGCGTGGAGTACATGCACATCCAGGACCCGGCCGAGCGCCAGTGGTTCCAGGACGAGCTGGAGCACCCCTACTCCAAGCCGACCCGGGAGGAGCAGCTGCGCATCCTCGGCCGGCTCAACGCCGCCGAGGCGTTCGAGACCTTCCTGCAGACCAAGTTCGTGGGCCAGAAGAGGTTCTCCCTCGAGGGCGGCGAGTCGCTGATCCCGCTGCTCGACGGCGTCATCTCCGGTGCCGCGGACGAGGGCCTGGAAGGGGTGGGCATCGGCATGGCCCACCGCGGCCGGCTCAACGTGCTCACCAACATCGCCGGGAAGACCTACGCACAGGTCTTCCGCGAGTTCGAGGGCACCGCGATCCCGGGGTCCGTCGAGGGCTCCGGTGACGTCAAGTACCATCTGGGCACCGAGGGCACGTTCGTCTCGGACCGCGGCAACCGCACGAAGGTCTACCTGGCCGCCAACCCGTCCCACCTCGAGGCCGTCAACCCGGTCCTGGAGGGACTGGTCCGCGCGAAGCAGGACCGGCTGGACCACGGTGCGGAGTCCGTGAACTCCTACTCGGTGCTGCCGATCCTGGTCCACGGCGACGCGGCCTTCGCCGGCCAGGGCGTGGTGGTCGAGACCCTGAACCTGTCCCAGCTGCGCGGGTACCGCACGGGCGGCACGATCCACGTGATCGTCAACAACCAGGTCGGCTTCACCACCCCGCCGTCCTCGGCCCGGTCCTCCGTCTACGCCACGGACGTGGCCAAGACCATCCAGGCGCCGATCTTCCACGTCAACGGCGACGACCCGGAGTCCGTGGTCCGCGTGGCCCAGATGGCCTTCCAGTACCGGCAGCGGTTCAACAAGGACGTCGTCATCGACCTGATCTGCTACCGGCGCCGCGGCCACAACGAGGGTGACGATCCCTCGATGACCCAGCCGCGGATGTACAACCTCATCGAGCAGAAGCGCTCCGTCCGCAAGCTGTACGTGGAGAACCTCGTCGGCCGTGGTGACATCACCCAGGACGAGGCGGACTCGGCGCTGCGCGACTACCAGCAGCGCCTCGAACGGGTGTTCTCGGAGACCCACGAGGCCCAGACCTCCCCCATCCCGGTGGTCGGCGCGGGCCTGGAGAGGGCCTCGAACGAGGTCGACCGCGCCCCGCAGGCCCCGGACGGCACCCGGATCCCCGAGGAGGTCCTGCAGCGGATCGGCGAGGCGCACCTCGAGATCCCGGAGGGCTTCACCGTCCACCCGAAGCTGAAGGCACTGCTCGAGCGGCGCGCCAAGATGGCCGTCAACGGCGAGATCGACTGGGGCTTCGCGGAACTGGCCGCGTTCGGCTCCCTCCTCATGGAGGGCGTGCCGGTGCGCGTGGCCGGCCAGGACTCCCGCCGCGGGACGTTCGTCCAGCGCCACGCCGTGTTCCACGACCGGGCCAACGACGACGAGTGGACGCCGCTGAAGAACCTCTCCAGCGACCAGGCGAAGTTCTGGATCTACGACTCGCTCCTCAGCGAGTACGCGGCCATGGGCTTCGAGTACGGGTACTCCGTGGAACGCTCGGACGCCCTGGTGCTCTGGGAGGCCCAGTTCGGCGACTTCGTCAACGGCGCCCAGACCCTGATCGACGAGTTCCTCTCCTCCTCGGAGCAGAAGTGGGGCCAGAACTCCTCGCTCGTGCTGTTGCTGCCCCACGGGTACGAGGGCCAGGGGCCGGACCACTCCTCGGCCCGCATCGAGCGGTTCCTGCAGATGTGCGCGCAGGACAACATGCGGGTGGCCAACCCCTCCAACGGCGCCAACCACTTCCACCTGCTGCGCGAGCAGGCGTACGCCCGGCCGCGGCGCCCGCTGATCGTCTTCACGCCCAAGCAGCTGCTGCGCCTGAAGGCGGCGGCGTCCTCGGTGGAGGACTTCACCCGGGGCCGCTTCCAGGCCGTCATCCCGGACCGGGAGGTGGACTCCTCCGTGGAGAAGGTGCTGCTGGTCTCCGGCCGGCTGTACTACGACCTGCTGGCGCGCCGGACCAAGGACCAGGACACCAAGACGGCGATCGTCCGCGTGGAGCAGCTCTACCCGCTGCCGGAGGACGAGATCGCGGCCGAGCTGGCCAAGTACCCGGACGCCCAGGTCTGCTGGGTCCAGGACGAGCCGGCCAACCAGGG